>JAZRPU010000066.1:0-7113 GCA_045649365.1 Eubacteriales bacterium
GTCTGTTGGCTGTAATTGTTTTGGTTATAGCCATTATTTGTCTGTTGGCTGTAATTGTTTTGTTGAGTATAAATATTTGATTGATTATATCCATTACCAACAGAATAGTTACTTTGCTGTGAATTATACTGCATTTGTTGATAATTATATGTATTTTGTGTTTGTGGTTGGGCTTGTGGTTGGTTTGTTGAAAGACTATTTCCACATTTGCCGCAAAAAGAAAATGACGCATTATTAGGCGCACCACATCTTGTACAATAAATAGTTCCGATATTTTGAGCTTGACCATCATCATAATGTATTTCCGTTGACGTAACAGAGTTTGGAGAGCCATCAACGTTTTTAATCGCACCCAAGCAACCAAAGGTTGTGCATCCTTGATTTTCCACCCAACAATCTTTATGATGTGGCATATCACAAGCACTGCATACAACTATATCATCATTATATCTAAATTCACTCTTGCAATATGGACAAATCTTTCCAATGTATTCATTCATTTGACATATCACCTCCTACACTTGATTCGAGTATTTCTTCTGTAGATTCTTTTTCCACAGACTCATCCGTTTCACTCTCTTCAGATTCATATTCCTGAACAGATGAATTATCGTCTGTTTGGGATGAGGATTCTTCACTTATTTCTTCAATTGAAGAATTATTATCGTCTTCGGATTCTTCGCTGCTTTGCTCAACAATAACATCGTCTTTTTTATGTTCTTCCTTAAGAGAAGAAATTTCATAAGTCAAAGATGTAATTTGCTGTTGCATATATGCAAGGCTTTGATTAGCACTATTTGCTATTTTTTCTTGTTGCTTCTTTAACTTTTCAATTTCGCTATTTTGTGATAAATTTGAGAAAAACAGCAAGATAATTGCAACTGATAATATTCCTATAATAATATTTTTAATAGAAAACATTTTATCAGCTCCACTTGACGTATCATCCGAATTTTTTTCTTTATCTAAAGAAATATCTATTTTCACTCCCGTTTTATCGTAGATATAAAACCCTTTACATCTCTCAATTTTCCCATTAATCCAAAAATAGAAGCCTTCAATTGATTGAATAGGATCTACTACATAAGCTATCTGATAATCTTCGTTAAAGAAATTCTCATGAATAAACTTATCATACTCAGAAAGGAAAATTCCAAAATCAGGATGTGTATGTATCCACCCTACTATTTTTCCGTTAGGATATTTCTTGTCTATCTCTTTATGAACGTAATCCCACGTTTCGTGTGTGAATTTTAACGTTGTAGGAGTTGCTTCGCAATATTTGGCTTCGATAAAACCGCAAATAACAATGTTAGTTTTGCCAAATTCTTCGTTAACATAGCCAATAAGTATTCCTCCGCTTTCATTTGTAGTTTTATTTTGAGTAAACTTATGAATCTCTTTATAAGTTTTCTGGGAAATATATACGTTCTTATCTTCCTCAACTCGTTCTCCCATTTGTAAAATATTTTGAGGAAGAATACTACTGTCTATTTTGTCTACTAAAGAATTTGCCTGCTTTTTTGATGTTTTTTTCTTTGCCATTTTCCTCACTCCAATATATCAATATCGAAATCCGTTCTTTCTCTCGGATCATATTTCAAAATTAAGTTTTTTCGCTTTTGATAAACGAGCATTGTTGCTAAAACAATATTAACAACAATGGAAAGAAATGCCGTAGCAAAAGCGATTATGGTGAGCGTATTATTTTCTTCTTTTTGAAAAGAATCATTCTCTGTCTTTTCTTCTTCTGACGTTTTTACTTCTTCTGATGGTTTTTCAATCTCATCATTAGAAGAAGGCTCAACTGTACCGAAAATATTTCCCTCCGAATCAATTTCAAGACCTAATTCTTTCAGATATGCACAAACTGATGAAATTGGAATCGCAAGACCAATGCCCTCACTATCCGACATTTTAAGCGTATTCATACCAAGGACTTGACCCGAATCGTTTAGTAATGGTCCCCCACTATTTCCTTCATTTATAGGTGCATCAATTTGAATATAGCTGTACTTTCCAATTTGTCTTTCTTTAGCAGAAACTACTCCTTTGGTCAACGTATATGCCATACTTTTCGGAGCACCTATCGCATATATATCATCACCAATATTCGTTTCATTGATATCTGCAATTTTTAAATATGGAAAATCTTTGTCATTAACTCCCAAAACCGCAATGTCACGTTCAGCATCTAAACCTAAAACGAATGCAGGATATTCTTTTCCATCGTATGTTTTTACAACAACGTTCTTTCTGTTTCCTATAACATGGGCGTTAGTTACGATACAATTGTTCCCGACTGCAAAACCGCTTCCGAGGGAGTTTCCGGAATAGACCACAAATACAGATTCATATATTTCTTCTGCTTTAAAACCAATTGCAAAAACCGTTATGGAGGAGGCGAGTAAAATCGTCGCCACCATAACCAAAGAGAGTAACACTTTGAGAGGTTTCACGATATTACTCGCCTCCTAACTTTTATTTTGTATTAAACACAAGAACGGAATTACCTATTGCGATTGCATCACCTTGACGTAATATATGTCTTGCTGTTCTATTTCCATTGACAACGGTACCCATAGGCGTTCCGCAGTCGATAAGAACATATTTACTGCCTTCAAGTTTGATATCACAATGATGAGGTCCGATAAGTTTATCTTTGAACAATACGATTGTATTTTTACCGTTATTGCCGATGCTTGTAGTACCTGAAAAGACAAGATATTCCTTGCCCTCAAATTCACCACGAATAACCTTAAGCCAAGCTTGTTTTGCAAATTGCTCGAGCATACCAACGCCAAGTCCAATAAGTAAACCCATAATAACAATGGCAACGCCTCTTGCAACAACGTCATTTGGTATGATATCACATACATAGTTAAATAAGAATCCACCAACAAATCCACCGCCAAGACCACCAAGAGCACAGAAGAGCAATCTCTTCTTTTCCGGTTTGATCAAACCGGCAGCAACACCGATTCCAAGCCCCATAATTGCCCAGCCCAGACCACGAACAATAGCGGCGGTAAAGTCAGCGGGGTCATCTGTAAGCATTTCTGAATACATCCATTGTGCAAGATATCCACTAACCAAACCAATGACTATAGAAACACCTGCACCTATGAGAGCATATTTAAAAGCTTTTTCCTTTGAGCCATAGAATACACCTTCACCTATACCAAGGAATAATCCGATAAAAAGTGCGATTGCTGCAGACCAAAGTGCTGTGCCTGTGCGTGATACAACTTTCAAAGCATTGGATAATTCATCTTCATCTTCATCGTATTCACCAACAAAAGCATCATACAATGCCTCATCTGCTTTATCGTCATAATCAAGGTAATCTTCTAAATAGCCTTCTGCTTTTGCAGACATATCGCCACTTGCTATCCATTTAGTAATTGCATCACTATCATCAGGGTCGATACCTTCTTTTTTACACCAGCGTTCATGTTCAGCATCAAGCTTCTCAATTGCTTCTTCTGCTTTAACCGAATATTCATAATAATCAACCAATTCCGAATGACCGCTTAATCGAGCCGCAGTTACATCTCCTGTTAAGTTATCATCAGTAAGTTCTGATATTCCAAAACCAATGAATGCGCCAATCAAAGCCCACAACAATCCTTTTACAAGAACAGTTTTAAAATTGATTTTTCCTCCCTTGACAGTTCCGCCATGAGAAACAGTTTGCATACGCTGTGCGGTAGGAATAAATTCAATTCCAGCTAATTCATCAGCAGTAATTTCAAAATCATTTTCGTCACTTTTTTCTGCAACTGCAACGGTTTCCGTAGAAACATTATCTGTAGACAAAGGGGTAGAATCTGTTGATTTTTCTGATGATACATCTCCATTTTCATCGAAAAGGTCAATTTCAACAGAGTCCTTTGCTGATGCATAATCTGCAATATAGAGGTCAATATTTCCTACGGGAAACAAATGCTTGTTATCCATTGCCCATTGTGCTGCATCTGCAGAAAGTGGGCTGTATGAGTTCCACGATTTATACTGAATCATATCGCCTATATTAATGATAATATCAGTCAATGATTCACCTGCACCCCATATATCACCGATACAAATTTGTCCATCGCGAAAATTAGGATGCCAAATCGGAGTAAGTATTTTACAGATAGGTTTATATCTTGGATAATCAGCATGTAACGTTATCTCAATTTCATGTCTTCCAAGCGTTTCAATTCTGCCGTCCGGTAACAAATAAATACCGTTAACAAAATATGTAACATGATACTTTTCGGGTGGCTCTTCGCCGATTGACGTAACGATGATATTCTTATGCCCTGCAAAGTCTTTTTTTACCTGCTCCCAGTCAGAAGCAAGTCTGCGCATTCTTGCTGTCAATTCTATCACTCCAATCCTTCAAATACTTCCAGTTTATCTCCGGTAAATTCATAATAATTAGTTTTCATTCCAATTCTGCCCCCTACTATGTGAAGCAACGGAATGCCAATATCAAAGGGCGTTTTCTCAAGGAAGTCTTCATTTCCCTTGATAGAATGGATACTCTCAAAAGACATTCGAGTCCCACATTTTGAACAAGTAATCATTTCACCTTTTAACTTGTGAACAGGCATATATATGTCTTTATGTTCCCCACATGAACATGTGGCAACAGTTGCAATATCTCTATCAAAATCAAGAACTGCAGTTTCACCCATATCCTTACGAATCTGTTCAAGAAGGTCCTTTAAAGTTATTGTTCGAACAGACCAAGGCTTTTCAATGATGGTTTCGTATGTATCATGGCTCATACAATCGGGTTTTTCCTGATACTCAACCACATAGGAATCATGCGTCAAACCATTGAAAACATAACCCTTTCCCGCAAGGGTAGGAAGATTTCTATCTGCATGTAATAGTTTCAAGAGTTCTTGAACTTGTATTCCCGCGATTATAGAAGAAGAAGTTGGTGTTGTGGGAATCTTTCCTTCAGCCATCTGCTCATGAGTCAGAAGTGCACATGATTTTCGCTTGTTAATGAGCATCCAGTCTGTTTCCGTCATAGTACATTCATAACACGCCCCGTGACCAGGAATAAAAACACGCGCAAAACCGTTAAGGGCTTCTATTGCTCCATCAATCCACGGTTTATTAACCTTATAGCAAGATTGATTAATTGAAAGACGAGCTTCTCTGTTATCAAGTCCGCCTAATACAATATCCATTCTTCTGAACACGCCAAGCCCAACATCGTCAATAATATTGCTCACAAATGCTTTTGCCTTAACGTCGGGATTAATCTCCATTGCTCTTTCAGCGGCAACTTCAGCTTTATAGCGACCAACATCCTTTGCACGATACAAAACGGAACGAGTTAGATTTGTGTTTTCAATACCATCCATATCAAAAACAAGTATTCTTCCAATACCTAAAAGTGTAAGATTTTTCACTAATTCGTTTCCAATGGCACCGGCACCAACAACCATTATAGTTGCATTCTTTAGTCTGTCTTGATCCCACCAAGGAATAAGTCTTAACCTACTATATCTATCTTCTTCAAAATCTGAGGTTTGTAAATCTAAACTGTTCTCCATCAGTTTTCACCGCCTGCAGTAATCTCCGGTTGCAATCTCAAAACGTCACCATCTTTTATTCCTGCTTCGCCTAACGTTTGTGATTCAAGCAACTGACGTCCTGTTACCTTGTGAATAAACTTATAGCTAATAGGATTTCCATCGGGTCCTACAGAAGGGAGCTTGATTTTTTCAACAAGCTTAACCATAATAATTCCACACTTAATATCGTCAGGAAGTCCAACTTTTTGCTCTTTGTTACCAGTAGCATCTACAATTACAACGTTTACTTTACTCATTTTTATATACTCCTTTTTTTAATTAACTAATTTATTTAATCTTTCAAGTGTATCAGCAAGTTCCGAATCTGCATCACCAAAAGCAGACTTAAAAGTTGTGTAGTTACCCGAAACTTCAATTACAACATCATACATTTCTTCGTATGCATCATACACTTCTTTAACATATTCTTTAATCTCTTGAAGTTCTTGATCCTCTGCATCAGGAAGAACAAGCAATGTTTTGTAGAGGGATTGTATTTTGCTATCATAAGATTTCACAGCTGAAATTCTCGCGGCCTGTTCATCTTGAGCGGCATTAACTGCTGAATCCACGCTATAAATATATGTTCCATTATAGTATGCTCCGTAACTGCTATTTACATATTTTCCCCAAGCTGTTTGGATTGCATTACCAATTTTTTCCATATTTGAACCCGATACTAAAATAGCAGAAGAAAATTCTTGGGCATCTGTTATATATTTTGCAATAGCTTCTTGCCTTTTATTTTCTTGAATTGTGGAATATGTGAAATATCCTCCTAAACCAACTACAGCAATTACGATAGCCAATACGATAGGAAGTACCTTTGATTTTTTCTTTTTATTTTCCAAGTTAGCATTAAACTGGTTGATAGCAGGATTTACTGACATGTTACTATCAATCCCAACCTTTTGGCCACACCTTGGACAAAATCCTTGCCCCTCCTGAATGGGTGTGCCACAGCTATTACAAACGTTTTGTTTGTATATGCTTTTAGGTGCACCGCACTTTGCACAAAAGGCTTGACCATCACCTAACGTAGCACCACAGTTTGTGCAAACTTCTGTTGGGTTTGTTCCTTGTGCTTCATAATGCTGTTCAGAACAGCCAAAGGTTGTACAGCCTCTGTTTTCTTCCCAGCAGCCTTCATGGTGAGGTATGCCACATGCTGAACATACCTTTACTGTGTCCTCTGCTGTAATTTCTGTCTTACAGAAAGGACAAATTTTTCCGACGTAGTTTTCCATAATGTAACCTCTCTTTTTTTATTATCGGTATAGGGTATATGTGCGATTGTTTTTATAGCAATAAACATTTATAGTGTCATAATCAACAATTTCGAAGCGAAATACTTTTGCCAATTCATTGCCATTTTTGTCTTCCCATACATAAGTCAATGAATTAATATCAAAATATTTTGTTCCCGAAGGTTTAGTTACACTTGGTAATTCATACTCGCAACTTGTTGAGCCATCATCATCTTCGTAGAAGCTTATATAGTACATCCAATCTGATGTATTCCAAAATCCTT
>JAZRPU010000067.1:0-1934 GCA_045649365.1 Eubacteriales bacterium
TACCATAAAGACCCATTATCATGTATCTGATAAAACCGCCCCAATTATAAAGCGTTTCATTGGATGTATAAAATAAGGCGTTGCTTTCCATAGATGGTAAAAATAGTTTGAAAATAAAACGAACAAGAAGAAGCGTTGACACACCAAATATGAGTCTGATTATTTTCTTTTTCCACGTTCCTTCTGTTGAGAAATTTATGTATTTCCCTTCAAGCATAAAACCAACTATTCCACCCAATCCCATTCCCATTGTTTTCAAGGTGTCTGCGGTAGGATTAAAGAAAAGAGCAATAAGGGAAAAAAGATAAACGGAAATAATCAGTATATTTTTCTTGTGATAGAATTTGTAATACAATTTCATCATTGTAAATGAACAAATAATCCCTAAAAGTGCACCAACAACTGTATCTGAAGCGTAGTGTACACCAAGATAAACTCTGCTAATCATTACAAGAGGTATAATTATAAAAGGACATATTTTCAACACCTTTGATTTTTGGGGATATTCATGTTTATGGCCAATATAACATGTTGGCCAAAAGTTACCTGCGTTTTGAGAATGTCCGCTAGGGAAAGAATAAGATTCTCCAAGATGAACCCTGTCTACAAGACCTTCACCTCTTGCTGTGTCAAGATGCTTTATTGAAAATATGGGATTTTTGAAAGGGCGGGGACGTCTGACAATATCTTTGACAATACCATTAACCGCGCTTGAAAAATATATTGTTAAAAGCAGACCTTCTCCAATTTTTTTATTAAAACACCAATAAACAAAAACTATCATGGAAATCAAAACAATTTCTTCAGAAAAACATGTGAATAAATAAAATAAAATATCGGTTAGTTTTCCTAAAAAATTGTCGCCAGGATAAATGCCTTGAACAAATTCTGTAATTGTTCCATCAAGCTTGTATATCCAGTCAATAAATTTATCCATATAATATCCTTTCTCTTGTGTCTGTTATTTTTAAACTGATGAAATTTTTGCAATTTGGTCGCGAATAGCAGCAGCAGTTTCGAATTCAAGTTTTGAAGCAGCTTCTTTCATTGTTTTTGTAAGTTCAGCAATACGCTTTTGTTTATCAGCTTTAGACATTTTGCTATAATCTTCTTCAGTTTTGAAGGTGATTTCAATTGTATCTCTTATTTCCTTTATAATTGTTTTGGGAACAATTCCATGCTTTATATTATGCGCTTCTTGAAGGCTTCTTCTTCTGTTTGTTTCTGCTATTGCATTTTCCATAGCAGTTGTTATTTTGTCAGCATACATAATAACTGTTCCATTAACGTTTCTGGCGGCTCGTCCAATTGTTTGAATCAATGAGCTTTCTGAACGTATAAAGCCTTGCTTGTCAGCATCAAGAATAACAACCAAAGAAACTTCGGGAAGATCAAGGCCTTCTCTCAAAAGGTTTATTCCAACTAAAACATCAAATTCACCTAAACGTAGTTGTCTTAAAAGTTCAACACGCTCCATGGTTTTTATGTCATAATGAAGGTATTTTGCTTTAACACCGTTTGCGCAAAGGTAATTGCATAAATCCTCTGCCATTTTTTTTGTTAAAGTTGTAACGAGGGTTCTTTCTTTTGATTTTGTTCTTTCTTTTATTTCTCCAAGCAGGTCATCGATTTGTCCTTCTGTTTTTCTTACTTGGATAACAGGGTCAAGGAGTCCGGTCGGACGAACAATTTGTTCAACTGTATTTTGTGATATGCTTTTTTCAAAGTCAGCAGGTGTTGCACTAACGTAAATAGTAATTCCTTTACGTTCGATAAATTCTCCAAAATTAAGTGGTCTGTTGTCAAATGCAGATGGCAGTCTGAAACCGAAATCAACAAGATTCTTTTTTCTTGAATAGTCACCTCCGCCCATGCCCCTGACTTGTGAAACGGTAACGTGGCTTTCGTCAATAAACATAAGAAACTTTTCCGGA
>JAZRPU010000068.1:0-1819 GCA_045649365.1 Eubacteriales bacterium
AGTTGGTGATAACGTTCCTCAAAATTGTATCGATTTCAGAAAAGAAGCATATACATATTCTGACAAGCTTGAAAGAATTCCCAATAAGAATTCCGATGAAATGCTTATCTATTTCTCTTCAGGAACAACAGGATTCCCCAAAATGATTCTTCACGATTACTCATATCCAGTTGGTCATATTTTGACAGCAAAATATTGGCAAAGAGTTGAGGACGGGAAACTTCATTTAACTATGTCTGATTCTGGATGGGCAAAATTCGCATGGGGTAAAATTTACGGTCAATGGATATGCGGTGCTGTTATTGTCGCTTATGATAACGAAAAATTCAACGCTGCAAGCACCTTAAATCTTTTAGCTGAACTTCAGCTTACAACCTTTTGTGCTCCTCCCACAATATACAGATTTTTAATTAAAGAAGATTTACAAAATTATCCGGATAGCTTTAAATCAATAAAACAATGCTCTATAGCAGGCGAGCCACTAAACCCAGAAGTATTTAATAAGTTTAAAGAGCTTACAGGTTTATCTTTAACTGAAGGTTTTGGACAAACAGAAACTCCTGTAATTTTAGCAAATTATCCTGGAATAGAAATCAAACCTGGCTCAACAGGCAAGCCTTCACCCATATTTGATGTTGACATTGTAAATCCAGATGGTACAAGCTGTGAAGATGGTATTGTTGGTCATATAGTTATTAAAAATCTTTCAAAGCTTTATCCAGCAGGTTTATTTAAAGGCTATCTTGATGATGAAGAAGCTAACAAAAAAGCTTTTTATAACGATTGGTACGATACAGGCGATACCGCAAGACGTGATAATGATGGATATTATTGGTTCGAAGGTAGATCCGATGACGTTATAAAAAGTTCGGGATACAGAATAGGACCTTTTGAAGTAGAAAGCGCTCTTATGACCCACCCTTCCGTTCTCGAATGCGCTGTAACTGGTGCTCCCGACCCTGTAAGAGGTCAAGTTATTAAAGCTACAATTGTTTTAACAAAGGGATATTCTCCATCTGAAGAGCTAAAAAAAGAAATTCAGAATCATGTTAAACATGCAACAGCGCCATATAAATACCCAAGAATTGTTGAATTTGTTGAACAACTTCCAAAAACAACAAGCGGAAAGATTAAAAGAGATACCATAAGAAAACAAAGCGAAACTCAATCATAATTCAATTATAAATATTGGGAAAGGTTTATAGACTTTTAATATGAACGATAATTCAAAAATTTTTTTTGGTCCTCGTTTTAAGCTAATATATTCTATAGTACAAATGATTTTGTTTTATACAGCTATAAACCTTTTTCCTAATTATGATCTGTTATGTCTTCTTATCGTTGTTCTTACTTTTTTAATTCCTTTATATATCAATTCTTATCTTATAAAATTCAAGGACAGAGAAACAAAATTATCCGTATATATTTTTGAAGACGTTATATACTATTATTTACCCTCAATCGCTGCATCCATCATTATCGAATTAATTTTATATTTTGTTGGTTTATCTGGAAAGCTTGTTTGCTTTTTTACAGTTGTTTTATTTATTATTTTCACTCTTTTGATGTTATTTCAATGGTTGCGATATTTTATTCAATATAAAATGACAAGAAATCAAAATGATAATTAATAATTTCTGCCCGTGGCACAGCTGGATAGCGCATGAGACTCCGACTCTCAAGGTCGCAGGTTCGAATCCTGTCGGGCAGGCCATATATGGTGATATGAAAAAGCCGTGCTTAAAAAGTTTTTTTACTAAAAGCTTTTAAAATAATAACAAATGTTGATATTTTGACTTTTATTTAAAAAACATCATTT
>JAZRPU010000069.1:0-3933 GCA_045649365.1 Eubacteriales bacterium
CAACTTTGCCTTTGACTGTGTTGATGCTATAGCAGAAAAAGACCCTGATAAGTTGGCGATGATGTGGGTGTCAAAGGATAAAACAGATAGAAAATTCACCTTTAAGGATATGAAAAAGTATTCTGCAAAAACTGCCAATTATTTTGAATCATTAGGCATTAAAAAAGGTGACACGGTAATGCTCGTTCTCAAACGTCATTATCAGTTCTGGTTTTGCATGCTTGCGCTTCATAAGATTGGAGCAATTGCAATTCCCGCAACAAATCAGCTTGTAGAACATGACTTTGAATACAGATATAAAGCGGCAGGCGTTAAAGCTATCGTTTGTACAGCAGATGGCACAGTTTCAGAAGAAGCCGAAAAGGCAGCCGAAAAATTCCCAGGATTAATGAAAATTCTTGTGGGAGGTAAAAAAGAAGGTTGGAACGATTTCAACGTGGAAATGGAACGCTTCAGTACACATTTCTTCCGTAGAGAAAACACTCCTTGTGGAAATGATCCTATGCTTATGCTTTTCACGTCTGGTACAACGGGATATCCTCGTATTGCGACCCATTCATATAAATATGCATTGGGACATTATCCAACAGCAAAACATTGGCATAACGTTGACCCTGACGGACTTCATTTTACTATTTCAGATACGGGCTGGGGAAAAGCACTTTGGGGTAAATTGTATGGTCAATGGCTTTGTGAAGCAGGTGTTTTCACTTATGATTTTGACAGATTCCATTCCGATGATATTTTACCGCTTTTCAAAAAATACAATATAACCACATTCTGCGCGCCTCCTACAATGTATAGATTCTTCATTAAGGAAGATTTGTCCAAGTATGACCTTTCTTCAATAAAGTATGCTACAACTGCAGGTGAGGCACTTAACCCCGAGGTCTATAATCAGTTTCATAAAGCAACGGGGCTTAAAATAATGGAGGGCTTTGGACAAACTGAAACAACCTTGTCTATAGCTAATTTTGTTGGCTCTACTCCCAAAATCGGTTCAATGGGTAAACCCAGTCCTCTTTATGACGTTGTTTTGCTTGACCCCGATGGAAACGAATGCAAAACCGGTGATACTGGGGAAATTTGTATCAGAACAAAAGAGGGAACACCTTGCGGTTTGTTTATTGGATACTATCTTGATGAAGAAAAAACGAAAGACGTTTGGTATGATGGATATTATCATACAGGCGACCAGGCGACAATGGATGAGGATGGATATCTTTGGTATGTTGGACGTATAGATGACGTTATCAAATCATCAGGCTACAGAATAGGGCCTTTTGTAATTGAAAGTGTTATCATGGAGCTTCCATACGTTCTTGAATGTGCTATTACTGCCGTTCCAGATGAAATCCGTGGACAGATTGTAAAAGCGACCATAGTTCTTACAAAAGGGACTGCCGGTACAGAGGAACTTAAAAAAGAAATTCAGGAATATGTAAAAACGCATACAGCACCATATAAATATCCAAGAATCGTTGAATTTGTTTCAGATCTTCCAAAAACTATAAGTGGCAAGGTAAGACGTGTTGAAATAAGAAATAACGATTTGAAAAAGAACGGATAAATTTAAAAGGCTCTCACATTTGTGTTGTGAGAGCCTTTTTCGTAAACATATATAGGTTTTTGGTTATTTACTTGATTTAGAACCAAGAGATAAATTCTTTGTTCCTAAATTAATAATTGTTTTCAAAGCGGGTGAAACAACGAGATTAAGAATAAATTCTGCAACAAAATTTAAGCCTGCACAACCTATAACCAAAAAATAGATAAGTGTAGTACCGTTTACAAAGTTAGAGTTTAAGGTTTCGCTAACCATAAAGAGTCCGCCTAAAATAAACACACCTGTATTAACGATAGGAGCAATAGCAGATGCGGCGAAAACTGCCACAACGTCATTTGTGTTTTTCAACACTTTGTAAATAGCGCCCGAACAAAGTCCTGCCAATGCGCCTTTACCAATGCATAATACAGCGGTTTCCAAAGGTTGATTTTGCCATAATGTAGCTGTGAACGGGTCAACACCGTTTATTCCTGCGATAAGAACCACTATTCCAAAGGCTGTTCCGAGAACAGCACCCGCAACGGGACCTAAAAGAATTGAGCCTATAACTATAGGAATCAATACAAGGCTTATACTTGTAGGCCCGATTTTGATGAAAGACCCCATGAGTTGAAAAATAACCACTATAGAGATAAGACACGCCATTAATACCATTTTTAGAATAACAGCTTTGTTTCTTTCTCTTTGAGTTCTTGGGGAACGACTGTTTGAATTTTGCATAAATGCCTCCTTGCTGTCGCCCGATTTTTCGGTGCAACGCATATTTTTTTATATTATCTGCCGAAGCAGTAATATTTAAAATAAAAAGCCTTATTTATTTTTTTGATAAAGAATGTTGAGCCCCTTTAAAACGAGATGCTCGTCAAAATTGATTTTCTTTTTACAGTAGGGAATAATACTTGAAGCAAGTCCGCCTGTCGCATAAGCTGTCAGTTCTTCACCAAATTCCTCGTTGATGCGGTCTATCATTCCGTCTATCATAGAGGCAGCTCCGAAAACGACTCCCGATCTCATGCAATCTGTTGTGTTTTTTGCAATTACGGTTTTAGGAGCTTCAAGGCTGATTTTAGGAAGCTGTGCGGTTGTTTCTGAGAGAGCATTAAGGCTCATCATTACACCCGGAATTATAGACGTACCGATAAATTCACCGTTTTTGTTGACTACAGTCATTTTTGTTGCTGTGCCTATGTCAATTATCAAGGAAGGGCTTCCGTATATATAATGAGCCGCAACGCATGAGGAAATAAGATCAGCACCAACTGATGAAGGTGTATCGCATCTTATACCAATCCCGCTTTTGATTCCAGGACCTACAAATATAGGCTCTATATTAAAAAGAAGCTTTATCGCTTTTTTTATTACAGAGTTCAAGGGTGGTACAACGGAAGAAACTATAACACCTAAAACGTCCTTTTTATTCATTCCGTGGAGAGAAAGACAGCTTAAAACTGAAACAGCAAATTCATCCTCTGTCTTTTTGACGTCAGTTGAAAGCTTTGAAACAAATTTTAGGTTGTTTTCTTCAAAGCCACCAATGTCAATATTGGTATTTCCTAAATCTATTGCTAATGTCATACCAATCGCTACCTTTCATTTTTTGTTTATTATACAATAGAATTGTGAATTTTTCAACGTAAAGTGATTAGGAAATAAAAAAACATAAAATAATCTCAAAAAAAACAAAAAAGCTCTTTACAAACAACAAAAAATGTGATACAATACGTTTTGGAATTCGGGTAAGCTCGGTTTTGGGAGTAGAAATTTTGTTTCACCTGACCCAATGCTGTGCTTTCATCGAAAATAATTACGGAGGTGAAGCAACAATGATGACAAAGGAAGAAAAGCAGGCAATCATTAATGAGTATGCTGTTTGCGAGGGTGATACAGGTTCTCCTGAAGTTCAAATCGCTATCCTTACTTTCAGAATCAACAGCCTTAACGAACATCTTAAGGCTAACCCTAAGGATAATCATTCTCGTCGTGGTCTTCTTCAGATGGTAGGTAAGAGAAAGAAATTCCTCAACTATCTTGTAGCTAAAGACATCAATCGCTATCGTGCTATCATTGCTCGTTTGGGCATCAGAAAGTAAGCGGTAAAGTAGTATGCTTTGCGTGGGTGGCATACGGCAAATTTTCCCTTTGCCGAGCCGCCCTCGTTTCTTAAAGGAAAGGGCTTTTTGGTATTTCGATATTATATAATTTTGATTAAAAATTATATAATATGGGAATATCAATAAAAAAGCCTTTATCCTACAGCTTTTGCTGGTTAATAATAGTTTGTACCCAAATATCAAAAATAAAAATACCGTTTGCCGTTGGAGCAAGCGGAGAAAAGGAAAAGTAAAATGTTTGAAAATTTCAGAGTG
>JAZRPU010000070.1:0-1670 GCA_045649365.1 Eubacteriales bacterium
GTTGCAGCGCCGCCAAAGGGTTCAATTTCTGTAGGGTGATTATGTGTTTCATTTTTGAAAAGCAAGAGCCAAGGCTCATTTACACCATCAACTTCAACGTCAATTTTTACAGTACAAGCGTGGATCTCTTCGCTTTCATCAAGCTTATCAAGCTTACCATGCTTTTTAAGATATCTTACTGCAATAGTAGCAACATCCATTAAACAGATAGGTTTCGTTCTGTTTAATTCTTTTCTTGTTGCCAAATATTCATCGTAAGTTTTTTGAAGAAGTTCGTCTTCAAATTCAACGTTATCGATAACAGTTAAAAAAGTTGTATGTCTGCAATGGTCAGACCAATATGTATCGATCATTTTTATTTCTGTTATTGTAGGATCTCTCTTTTCAGAGATAAAATATTTTTGGCAGAAAGTAATATCATCAATATCCATTGCAAGTCCATGTGCATTGATAAATGACGCAAGTCCCTCTCTGTCAAGAGAAGTAAATCCATCTAAAGTTTTAACTTCTGTTGGAATCTCATATTTAACTGCAAGCGTTTCAGGTTTTTCCAAAACAGCTTCACGAGATTCCACAGGGTTAATTACATATTTCTTTATAGCTATAATTTCTTCATCAGTTAAGCTTCCATATAAAGCATAAACCTTTGCAGTTTTAACAATAGGACGATCTCCCATTGAGATAATCTGTATACATTGTGCTGCAGAATCTGCACGCTGATCAAACTGACCAGGCAAAAATTCAACTGCAAAAACATAAGAAGCTCCATCAACATTCATTTCTGAAGTTGCAATGTCAAGCTGTGGTTCAGAAAAAACAGCGTTTACTGAATATGAAAACAATTCTTCAGAAATGTTTTCCGCATCATATCTATTAAAAATACGAACGTCAGTAAGAGATTTAATTCCAAGAGAAGAATTAATATCGGAAAGCATTGCTTTCGCTTCGTTTGCCAATTCCTTTTTCTTTTCAACAAATATACGGTAAACCATTTTTGCCCTCTCTTATTTTATATTTGCCATTAAGGCACGTTTTCCAATATCTTTTCTATAATACGAATTTTCAAATTTTATGTTCTGAACTTTAGAATAAGAACTATTTATAGCCGCTTCCAAAGTATCTTCTACTGCGGTAACTCCAAGAACTCTTCCTCCGCTTGTTACAAGCTTACCTTCTTTGATAGCACCACCTGCTACATAGACATTTTCAGACAATTCCTCGGGAATTGAAATTTCATATCCTTTTTCGTAGCTTTGTGGATAACCTTTCGACGCCATTATAACGCAGCAAGCGTTTTTGTCGCTGAATTTGACATCGATTTGGTCAAGAGTTTCGTTTGTAACGTTTTGCATAACAGTAAGCAAATCGGTTTCAAGCAATGGCAATACAACTTGTGTTTCAGGATCACCAAAACGACAGTTATATTCAATTACCTTAGGGCCTTTTGAAGTCAGCATCAAGCCAAAGTACAAGCAGCCTTTGAACGCTCTTCCCTCCATATTCATTGCATTGATAGTAGGAATAAAAATCTTATCCATACATTCATTTGCTATTTCATCTGTATAATAAGGGTTGGGAGCAACAGTGCCCATTCCGCCTGTGTTAAGGCCCGTATCATTATCTCCTATCCTTTTATGATCCATAGAGGAAATCATAGGCACTAAAGTTTT
>JAZRPU010000071.1:0-3294 GCA_045649365.1 Eubacteriales bacterium
CTGAAAACATGAAGGTTAAAGTATTTGCCGGAGCAGATAACACATTTGAGCTTTATGAAGATGATGGCACTACAAATGAGTACAAAAATGGCGTCTACGCTATTACAAAAATGACATTAAAATGGAGCAAAGATGCCGAATTTATCATTTCTTCTCCTAAAGGAGATGCTTCGGTTGTCCCATCAAAGCGTAACTTCCAAATCGAATTTGTAGGAATAAATGATTGCGGCAATATAATAGTAACCGAAAACGGAAAAGAAAAAGTCACGATTTACATGGAGGAAATTTGAGATGGCAAAAATTACAAGAGAACAATTCAACAAGTGGAACGACCAGGCGAAAAACGGTTTTCAATTTGATTTGCAATACTTCTTGACATGGAACGAAAAGACATTGACGAAGAAAATCAAAATGGAAAACGGCGATATCATCGAATTTAAAATCGAATACGATAAAGAATATGAGAAGTACACCAACGAATGGAAAGTTACCCGAAATGTTGAAACAGGGCGATATATCCCGATGCTCTACATCACCCATTGGAGACCGACACAAAGCGGATGCTATACTTCCAGCGGATGGGCGAAATCGGAAATTCTCGGAAGTCCGGAAAATTCCAAAAAATACAATGTACTTTGCAAGCTCTCCGAAACGGTCAACACCGATGAACACATGAAAGCATTCACAAAGGAAAGCGCATAAGAGGGGGAACGGAAAATGCTATACTATCGAATGGAATATGTACAAAGTGGAAGGACATTCAAAACATCCGCAAAGACGATGGAAAAATTGGATGAGTACATACACGGATGCCTTCGATGTGGAAATCAAATAAAAGGAATTGAGGCGGTAAACCTTATCGACGAAATCAAAAAAGCATTTGCGGAAAGCAAAACCGCAAAGGAATACGAAAAGCGCAAGATGGAAATATGGAAAGAATCAGGATATACAATGGGCGAATTTTTCGATGCGGTTGACGTAGCGGAAAAAGCCGAATGAAATGCAGACGGAATCCGCCGAAAAGGAGGCGAAACGAAAAGGCGGATTTAATGCAGCCGATGGAGCGTCCGAAGCCGCTATATAGATAGGAAGGAAAAAACGAAATGACACGCCAGGAACGAATGGAAGATATCAAAAATAGATTTGATTTAGCACTTGCCGAAAGAAATTTTACCGAACCAGGAACGGAAAATTATAAGACATTATCGGAATGCGCAAAGCTCATTTTGAATGAGTATCAACGGATGCAACGGTCAAAGCAACATTAACACATCCGATATGGCTTCAGGCTTTACGGAACGACATATCACATAGTAACATTAAATCAATATCAAAGAGTATGAAAGGAAGATATCAAAATGAAATTTGCGGAATTTAGAGAGGAAATCATCAAGGCATATATGAAACACTTCCCGAATGGGCATTGCTCGGTAGAGCTTTATAAGTGCCTCGGAAATAGTATCACGATTGATTGTCATATCTCACCGAATGGAAGATGCGGAAACGATATGATGATGGTTTGCCTTCGTTTGGCATTGCCCGATAGATTTAATATATCAGAAGATAACCTTCCCGAAAGCATGACGATGGAAGCATGGCGCAATTACTATTTGACCATCTCCGACAATAAATATATGGCATATGGAAGCAATAAAGCGGCATTCCGGAAATCAAGCGGAACGGCGGAAAAGATGGTTAACGTGGCGGAAAAATTCTTTTCCAGGCTTTACGAATCCATTAAGGCGGATTATCTCGACGGAAGAATCCACAATGACCATGCGGAATATGTGAGTGCAAACATTGAAAAATAAATCTGAAAATTTTTAAAAAAGTTTTTAAAAACCTCTTGACATACTCGGCAGAGTATGATATAATATAGGTGTGATAAGGAAAGCAACGGAGGAACACCACATGAAAATCGTTAAAATCGGAAATGTTGAGTTGACAGAGGCGGAAGCATTCAAGCTCTACGAAAGCGGAAAATATATCGTAACATATAGCCGTATATATCAATTACATTATTGCCAGCCATCCCAAATGGTTTATGGTTCGGAAATATACAGGCAGCAGGGCATGGCAAGGCGTGGAAGATTCCATGCAATGGATGCAAAAGCCGTCAATCATCTTCTCGGTTTTAAATTAGTATTGGAGGATATGTGAAATGAAGAACGAAATCAAGATACCGAAATATATCATTGAGATTTTGGAGAGGGCGCAATTCGCATACGGAAAGGATAGCATTCCAGGCTACACCATCAAGATTGAAAAGAAAACGCCATACGCCTATGCAACCACATTAAGAGATGAGGCAAAGAAACTTGTGGAATGGGCGAATCGTGAATACAAGCGTATCAGCAACGACGAAACGGAAATCGCAACGTTAAATGAATACGAATGGAAAACGAGCTACAAACACAAACAATATGCAACGGTTACAATTTACGACCCGATTATGCGGAAGATTGAAAAGTATATCAAGGAGGAAAAGTAAGATGCAAAGATATGAGGCTTTTGAAAAAAGAATGAATATCGCAGGAAAATTTCATAAGGTTAGCGAAAATCCTCTTGTAATCGGATTTATCGGAAACGTAAATGCGGAAGATTTGAATGCGGAAACCATCGAATATATAAAAACCTTTTATGATGTGAGAGGTAAAAACCATCACATGACAAAGGATTTTAAAGTGAAAATCAATCAGAGTCTTTACAATAGTTTTATGGTTATTGATGAAAACCATTTTGAATTTGAGTATCAACTTTTGAGCCGATGCAAGCAGGATTGTGAATACTATCTCGGATATGGCGGAAGATGTGATAAATACCTATGGGCAGGAAATCCCAGAGACCATATCGCAAAGATGCGAGAGCTTTATAACATCGTACCCGAAAAACCGGAATGGTTAACCGAAGAACAAATAAACGAATACGCCGAAAGGATGGGAGTATAAGATGGAATTTTTGAATGTGGAAAACATAAACGAAATATGGGGATACGCTTGCAGCGGAGAGATTGAAAATCTCAAAGCGTATTATGAGAACGGCGGACAAAAGGATGCGAGATATTACGGATGCGGAAAATATCATTCCTTGATTATGGGAGCATTGAGGAATGAACAATATGAAACCGTTGAATATCTTTTGAGTGTTGGCGAAACGGTCAGAGCCGATGAGATTATGGAGTTTAACAGCGCATATGGATTTGAAAAAAGCATTGAACGCCTTGAGGAATTGTTCAGAGCTTCCCTTGATTGGATGCGCCAGCATATGCCCAAAGATGAATATATCAATGTTATG
>JAZRPU010000072.1:0-5040 GCA_045649365.1 Eubacteriales bacterium
CCATATATTTCAATTTCGCTGAGAGAAAGAACGTATTGGGAGGTATGCATGGTAATATAAACATATCTTCCCGATGCTTCAGCATTCAAGGTATATTCAAAATCAAAATAAGCAGAGCCGGATTGAGCAGTTTTAACGTAAGAATATGCACTTGCTACAGGCTCTGAACTGTCTTTGGATTCGGTAACAGCGATAACAACCTTATCTTCGCTGAAACCTCTGTTGCCTGAAATGTGAACATTTCTGAATTTAACGGTTTTTATATCGTCTTTTGTTGCGCCCAAATCAAAAATCAACGTATATGATTTGTTTGTTCCAACGTAAGCAACGGTAACACCGCTTTTTTCTTCTAATCCAACAACTCCGTCTGTAAGAAGATTTCCGCTATCTGATAATCCTGCATTATAAGAAACAGCAGGCACTATGTAAGAATTACCCTTGGCATAGTTAACAGAAACAGGAGTATCATCTTCATCAACAGCGGGATTTCCGCTTCCCCAAATTTCTATTTCACTCAAAGAAAGAACGTAATTGGGGGATTTCATAGTAATAGCTACATACCTTCCTATCGCCTCTGTGCTAAGCGTATAGGTATAGTTAAAATAATTTGTGCTGTGTTGAACGACAGAATCGTAGGTATAAGTGTTTTCATCTCCCTTTGATTCTTTATAAACGCATATCGTAACAGCATCTGAGTCAAAGCCTCTATTGCCTGACAGATAAACGTTCATAAACTTAATCGTTTTAATGTCATACTTTATCTCGCCCAAATCAAACACCAACGTGAAAATTACATTGGTACCTGTGTAAGCTACTGTGACACCACTCGTTTCGTTAGTTCCAACTACACCGTTAGTAAGCAAAGAACCGTTATCCGAAAAGTTTGTCAAAAAAGAGTTGCTACTCGAAACATAGCTTTTTCCAAGAGCATAGTTTGTTGTTGCTGCATTAGCCGTAACGCCGTTCGCAACAAAAACAGCACCCAAAGTCATCAACAATGCAACAACAAATGCTACCCCTCGGCAAACATTTTTTGATTTTTGTTTATTCTTAACGAAATTCATAATAAAATCTGCCTTTCATATCTTTTACATCTTTCGTATGTTTTCTAATTATGTGGTCATTATACAATACAAATCTTTTTTTTGCAAGTTTTTTTGGTACTTTTTACACATGGTTAATTATTATTTTTCATAAACTTTAAGAATTGAGGCAAAATAGCACTTTCCATTTCCGCCACGATATAATTTCCCTCGTCGGTATATTCTGAAGAAATAACAACCGCTTTTTTATAAAGAGCGTTTGAAATGTCCATTCGGTCATAGGGAATCATAAATTCGCAAATACATTTTTTGCTTTTTACTATTCTTTCAAGCTCGTTCAATAATTCCTCTATTCCCTCTCCCGTTTTTGCGGATATACAAAAGCTGTCTTTGGGAATAAATTCTCTGTTTTCGCAAGCATCTATTTTGTTATATACCCTCACTATATCCTTTGAAGCACCTCCAAACTCATTTACAAGTGAATCGGTGACGGAATTTTTTCTCATTTGCTCTTCAACACTTTCAGAAGAATCTGTCAGAATAAGAACTATATCAGCAAATTTCAATTCTTCCAGCGTTGACCTGAACGCTTTCACCAGATGGTGAGGTAGTCTGTCAATGAATCCAACGGTATCTGTAAGCAAAATCTCGTTTCCGCAAGGCAGCTTCATTATTCTTGTGACAGGGTCAAGGGTAGCAAAAAGCTTATCCTCTGCTAAAACTCCCGCCCCCGTAAGTCCGTTCAGCAACGTGGATTTACCCGCGTTTGTATATCCAACAATAGCAACCGTGGGGATTCCCTTTTTGCTTCGCGATTCTTTTTGAAGCCCTCTCGTTCTTTCAAGTTCAGAAAGCTTTTCTTCAAGAGCTTCTATTCTCCTCTTAACGTGTCTTCTGTCGGTTTCCAGCTTGCTCTCACCAGGACCCCTCGTGCCGATTCCACCACCCAAACGGGAAAGCTCTTTTCCTTTTCCCACAAGTCTTGGTGCGGTATATCTCAAACAAGCTATTTCAACCTGTAATTTTCCCGCAGCACTGTTGGCGTGGAGAGCAAAAATATCCAGAATCAACATCGTTCTGTCAATAACTCTACATTTAACCGTATCTTCCAGATTCTTTATTTGAGATGGGGATAGCTCACCGTCTGCAATAACAAGATTAATTTCACCGTCATTCTCTATAAACTCGCACAATTCTTTAGCTTTACCCGAACCTATATACGTTGCAACATCGGGCTTTTCCCGATTTTGAGTCATTCTCGCAACAACTGTTCCCCCTGCGGTTTCAACAAGTCTTTCAAGTTCATCAAGAGTTGCTTCATCTTCTTGAACTGATATTAAAACTACTTTTGAATATTCACTTTCAAAATCTTTCGTTATTTCCATAAAAACTCCTTTTCTAAAGGCTTTGATACATTTTAACATAATAAATATAGCTTTTCAAGACCTTTTAATCAAAAATCCGTCTTCCACACTTTTGTTTGGAAGACGGACAAAGGTATATTATCTTTTCCATGCTTTAGGGCTGAATAAAACGAGAATAGGGAAAATTTCAAGTCTGCCTGCGAGCATATCAAAAACAAGCACAATTTTTGACAATGGACTGAATTGAGAAAAGTTCGAAACAGGACCTACCGCTTCAAGACCGGGGCCTATGTTATTGAAACAAGCAAGAGTGGCGGAGAAATTTGTCATTATCGAAAATCCGTCAACAGAAATAATAAGGGTGCTTAAAGCAATTATTACCACATACACAAAGAAATATGCATTTGTGTTAACAAGGATTTTTTCATTAACAACTTTTCCGTTTACTTTAATAACCTTTACTTTTTGAGGTCTTAAAATTTGAGAAATATTTCTCAAAAGATTTTTGAAAAGCAAAATTACTCTTGCAAGCTTAAGTCCGCCCCCCGTACTACCCGCACATGCACCAAAGACCATCAGAATCAAAATAACACTTTTTGAAAAAGATGGCCAAAGGTTAAAATCTGTTGTAGAATAGCCCGTAGTAGTTATTACAGATGCAACCTGAAAGGCTGAATGTCTTATGGCAGACGAAGCATTACCGAAAATGCTGAAAACATTAATGGATATGGCGCAGATACTTGCGATTATCACGCCAATATAAGTTTTAAGCTCCTCATCTCTTAAAACACTTTTGAATTGCTTTATTATGAGAAGATAATAACAGCTGAAATTCACGCCAAAAAGAAGCATGAACACTGTGGTAACGTTCTGAATATATGGGCTGTAACTCGCCATACTGTCATTTTTAATTCCGAATCCACCCGTGCCTGCAGTTCCGAACATTGTACAAACCGCATCGAACAAAGGCATTCCACCTAAAAGTAAAAATATAAGGTTAATTATGGAAAGGGCTATATATGTAAGATACAGCACCATAGCAGTATGTCGCATTCGGGGCACAAGCTTACCTACGTCGGGGCCCGGGCTTTCCGCCCTGAGCAAATGCATTGTATATCCCTCGCTTTGACCGCTTATGGGAACGATAGCAAGGAGAAACACAAGAACGCCCATTCCACCAAGCCAATGGCTGAAGCTGCGCCAATAAATTATTCCTTTTGGTATAGGGTCAAGATCTGCAATAATAGAAGCACCCGTTGTGGAAAACCCAGACACCATTTCAAAAAGGGCATCTATATAATTGGGTATAGCACCCGAAATAACGAAAGGCAAAGCGCCAAGAGCACTCATTGCTATCCAGCTTGTTCCCACACAAATCAAGCCTTCTTTTGCATAGAAATCTTTTTTTGCATCCTTTGTGATAATTGCAAGTATTCCCGCTAAAAGCATAATAATACCAATACTTGCAAGGAAAGCCTTCTCCGCATTTTTTTCTCCGTAGGATAAGCTGACGAAAAAGGCAGGAACCATAAACAGGCCCTCTACCCCAAGGAAAAGCGCATTAATACGCCCCATCATTTTATAGTTCATAACTCACCGTTCAAATAAAAATATCGTTCAGTTTAAGAATAACGTCTTCACCGCTATATACAATAACTATGCTATCTCCCTTTTCAAAGGAGGAATCACCATCGGGTATCTGTATAACGCCCCGTCGAGTTATGCAAACAATAAGAACGTTTTCTTTTAAACTCAAATTTTTAAGAGGAACGTTACAATTTGGAGTTGTTTCATCAACTATAAACTCCATCGCCTCTGCATGACCGTCTGCTATAGAATGAATAGTAACAGCCGCTCCTACTTGATTGCCTATCGCTCTGACGTATCTTACAATATTATTACACGAAAGCTTTCTCGGACAAATAATACTTCCCAAAGGCAAGTCGTTTATAATTTCCGAATCATCCATTTGGTCAAGCTTTGTTACAATAGTTGATATTTTGCATTTGCTTCCATATAAAGAAGTTATTATATTCTGTTCGTCAATTCCCGTCAACGTGACAAGCGCATCGCACTCAGAAAGCCTTTCACTTTCAAGAAGAGAATGGCTTGAAACGTCACCGCAAATAATATTCGTATCGTCCAACGCTTCGGAAAGCTTCGTACAACGGAGAGGGTCTTTTTCAATTATGGTAACGTCCATCTGCTTTTCAAGAGATTGAGCAAGATAATAGGAAAGCATTCCCCCGCCTGCAACTACAACGTTCTTCACTTTATGGGTTACTATTCCGAGGTTTTTCAAAAGCGTTGCCAAGTTGTCCGTTGGAGCGGTTACGAAAATTTTATCTCCCTCTCTCAACGTACAGCTACCCGAGGGAGTAACTACCTCACCGTTTCGGATAACGGCACAAACGAGAACCTTACATTTAACGGTTTTATACATAGTGCTTAAAGTAACGTCTTTCAGTTTACTGTCAGCATCTATTCTCAATTCTACTATTTCAACCTTTCCTTTTGCAAAGGAATCCCTCTTTAAAAATCCGGGGAGCTTCAGCAAACGTTCAATTTCTTTTGCCGCTTGTTTTTCCGGGTTAAAGGTCATGGAAAGCCCGAAAACATCTCTCATAACGTAC
>JAZRPU010000073.1:0-34578 GCA_045649365.1 Eubacteriales bacterium
TACTAAAACTACGTGATTAGGGCTATTCAAAGCATCTCCAGGCTGTAATGTGTTCGTTGCGCTGCTAACGGTTACAGCACCCATATTCTTGGATACATCAGGAATAAAATACGTTGTTGTTCTTTCAATCCCCCACGCCCACGAAACGTATGAAGAACAGTCCGTTGTGTAATAAGGGGCTGAAGGGCCATCATAATAGCTTCTTCCTGTGTAAAAAATACTCCCCGCAGTTGCGGCGGCATTAATAAACTCCTCCACAGTAGCATCATATCCAATATATTCTCCCGAATATATCGGCTGTCCGTATGGAATATGATATGTATTTCCTTTCACAAAAGTACCCGACCAGCCCTCAACGGTTTGTTTTGCAACCCAGGTTATATTGTACATATAGTTTCCGCGAGCAACTATATTCCTTTGATTTTGAGTGATTCCAACAGAATGAACAAAAACGTCTTCTAAAAAAACTTCAACGCTTTCACCCTTTACGCCAATGGGAAAAGAATTGATTACAACAAGAACCAACAATAAAGATATAATCTTTTTAACAATGTCTTTTTTCATAATGCGCCTCCAAAATGTAATATTTTATCGGTCTTCTTAATGTATTATATCACAAATTAACAATCAAATCAAGATAAAAACAATCCCAATAGAAAACAGAGTTATAAAAATCGCAATTACGAGGAAAACTCTCCAAATAAAAATTAGCAAATGTGCAGGAATTTGAAATAGCTAACTGTCATCGATGCCTTGGCTCATGATAAAGCATCATACTTCTCACGGATACTTCCGCCCCCTCGAATCCCTTCCCGATAAAAACGAAAACAGACACCTCGAGGTGTCTGTTTCCGTTTTTGTATATGGGCTACAAAAAAGATATTTTAAGAAACAAATAATTATGTTTTTTCTCCTTCGTTAGCAGTAGTTTTATAAGCCTTGTTTTCTAAGTATGCAGAAAACTCCTGGGGATCCCCGTTAAAAACATTTACATCAATGTATTTTTCTTTTCCGTTATACCCTTTGAGCCTTTCACGATTCGTATATTGCCAAAATGTCCATGCCCTTTCGTCATACATTTTAGGTTTTGAAATAACGTTTCTAATCCAAATATCGTATTCTTTATAGTCGTTGGATAAATACAGCTCATAAGACTTTTCTGTGGCATAAATAATAGGTTTTTGATTGTAATGCTCTTCCAACAAAACGAGCATTACCTTTAATTGTTTTTCTACATCTGCTCTGTCAGGTGGATTTTTTTCTTTATCACCGTAAAATTCCAAATCAATAACTGGTGGCAACATTCCTTCAAATGGAGCAACTGTATTTATGAAATTTTCCGCCTGCGTCTTTCCTTCACTGTCATAGCTAAAAAAATGATAAGCTCCCACGGAAAGCGAAGTTTTTTGTGCCTCTTGAAAATTATAAGCAAAGTATTTATCCACAAAAGAACTTCCCTCGGTTGCCTTTATAAATGCAAAAGAAATTTTTTGTGACGATAGAATATTCCAATCTATCTCTCCCTGATATGATGAAACATCGATACCTTTTATATCGTATTGGTAACTGGATATGCCGTTTAAAATGATTATGCCGTTCCAAACCAAAGCAAAAATAACAATACTAACGACTAATAATGCGGAAACTGCAATTAACATTATCTTAAGGAGTCTATTTTTCAAAATATCACCACCTTTTATTCATTATACCATACTTTTGTTTGTATTTCAATTCTTCGCCACAGATATGTTTCTTTTTTGTGAGAGTTCAAATCTAACTTGAGAAAAATATCTTTTTTGTAGCCCTTTGATGGTGGAGACGGTAGGATTCGGTCTCATGGCTCGACGCCCTTCGGTCTTCCGCGGCTCTTGGCTTGCCACTGGCAAGTCAATTCACTACCGCTCACCTCGAATCCCTTCCCGATAAAAACGGAAACAGACACCTCGAGGTGTCTGTTCTCGTTTTTGGTGGAGACGGTGGGATTCGAACCCATGACCTATGCGTTGCGAACGCATCGCTCTCCCAACTGAGCTACGCCCCCGTTATTTTATTTTAAAATCTCAACGCTACATCGATGACCGAATACTATTTATTCATCGCTGAATATATACGACATTAGCCCTCCGCCTGCAATTTCGCGCCTCTACAAGAGCAAACCATCGAGTATTGTCTACATTTATTGGCTATATAAATACGATATTGGCACTCCGCTAGGAGTGGAGCGAGTGACGGGAATCGAACCCGCGTAACCGGCTTGGGAAGCCGACACTCTACCATTGAGTTACACTCGCATATCACACAGCATGTGAAATTTTACCACATTACGCCTGATTTGTCAAGTGCTAATAAAAAAATTAGCAGTTCCATTTTGTCTGTAAAGGCTGTTATAACGATTTATTATTTCGTCATAGCAGCCTTTTAAATCACTCATTTTAAATCTAAAACCCATTTACAATTACTTTGGCTATTCTTCATCAATCCCACAGCTTCTCATATATGCCTCTATCTTCTCCAACGCTGTTTTTTCTATACGCGACACGTAGGAACGGGAAATACCAAGTTGCTTTGCTACCTCACGTTGCGGAAGCTCTCCACCGCTTTTCAATCCGTACCGCTTTTCTATTATTACTCTTTCTCTCTCGTCGAGAACGTTTTCAATAGCCCGCATCATAACAGAAATTTTTATTGTTTTATCTACCGTTTCCAAAACGTTGTCATCTTCTGAAAGTATTTCCATGTATGTCAGCGGATTCCCGTCCTTATCCACATCAATACTGTCATTCATAGAAGTTTCATTGACCAGCTTTTTTTGTGCTCTGAAATGCATTAATATTTCATTTTGAATGCATTTTCCCGCGTATGTCGCAAACCTTGCTCCTTTTTCCGCGTTAAAAGAATCAATAGCCTTTATAAGCCCGATTGTACCTATTGATATTAAATCATCCTGGTCCTTTACTGTGGAATAATATTTTTTAACGATATGTGCCACAAGTCTTAAATTGTGAATTATCAGCTTTTCCCTTGCTTTAGAATCTCCTTTCGACATTAATGAAAAATATTCTTTTTCTTCTTCTGTTGAAAGAGGGTCAGGGAACGAATTTGTCCCGTTCACTCTCAAAAACAGAAAAACAAACTTTAATAAAAATTGAAGCATAACGCCCCTCCTGAATATATCTGATTTTATTATATTCAAAAGCGAGCCTAAAGTTTCCAATATATTTAAAACAAAAAAACGGCTCATAAAAGCCGTTTTTTGAATTTATATTTATCTTACAAAGGTAACTAAAGATAGTCTAACACCTAAAGTTCCCTTTTTGCACTTTATATAATTAATTGTTTTCTGTATCGTAAACTGTTCCCGCACGAACTGCCTCGAAATCCTCTTCGATTTCCTTTGAAGGCGCTTTGGTTGCAAGTGAAACAATAACAATAACGATAGATGAGAAAATGAACGCGGGCAAAAGCTCGTAAATTGCAAAAGCACCGCCCCATTTGCTGATAACAAGCTTCCAAAGGAATACCATTCCGGCACCGCTTATCATACCTGCAATAGCACCTGGTTTGTTTACGCGCTTCCAAAACAATGAGAAGAGCATAAGAGGGCCAAACGTTGCACCGAATCCTGCCCATGCAAAAGAAACGATAGAGAAGATAACACTATCCTCATCAAGAGCAATAACAACGCCGATAAGAGTGAGCACCAAAAGAGTAATTCTGGAAACAGTCATTACCTGTTTATCTGTAGCATCTTTCTTTACAACGCCTTGGAAAATGTTTTTGGAAAGCGCAGATGCCGCAATAAGCAAATAAGAGTCAGAAGAGCTGATTGTAGCAGCAAGAATACCCGCCATAACAAATCCGGCCAAAAGAGGAGGCAAACAGTTTGTTGCAAGAATAATAAAGATATTCTCCGCTCCGCTCTTTGTAGCGAGAACTTCAGAGCCTTTAAGGTCAGAAACAGCAATTTGTCTTCCAACAATACCAATAAACACAGCAACAGCAAGAGAAATAACTACCCAAACCATTGCAATTCTACGGGAACGTTTCAATTCCTCTTCTTTACGAATAGCCATGAAACGAAGGAGAACTTGAGGCATTCCAAAATAACCAAGTCCCCATGCCATCATTGAAAATACAGTTAAAAGTCCATAAGGAGCAGCTTTTGATTCAAAAATAGGTTTAATTCCATCAAAAAGCTGTTTTCCTGTTTCGGCATCAGTCACAGGTTGTGCAAGTCCGAAAAATTCCAAAAATCCCGGAATGTTCTGTGCATTTTCGATAACTGAATTAATTCCACCCGCTTTAATGGTGCTTATTATAACGATAACCGTAAGAGCTATTAACATAACAATAGCTTGCATGAAGTCAGAAACACTTTCTGCAAGGAATCCGCCTAAAATAGTGTAAAGCAAAACGAATGCCGCACCTAAAATAAGCATTGATTGATATGACGTTCCAAAAAGAGTTGAGAAAAGCTTTCCGCAAGTAACGAAACAGCTTGAAGCATAAACAGTAAAGAAAACAAGAATAAATGCAGCAGCAATGAGCATTATTGTCTTTTTCTTTTCGCGGAAACGATTTGAGAAAAATTCCGGCAAAGTGATAGAGTTGTTAGCACGAACACTATAACGGCGCAAGCGCTTTGAAACAATAAGCCAGTTAATATATGTACCTACCGCCAAGCCCAAAGCTGTCCAAAACGCGTCAGCAAGACCGCACCAATAAGCAACACCCGGAAGTCCCATCAAAAGCCAACCGCTCATGTCAGAAGCCTCCGCACTCATTGCGGTTACCCATGGGCCGAGAGAACGGCCGCCTAAAAAATATTCTTCCGAATTTTTGTTTGCACGCTTTGCATAAAGCGCACCGATTACGATAACCACCGTCATATAGATGACCATCGCAATTAAAATCTGTACCGTACTTTTATCCACAGATTCTACCTCCTGCATTTTATTTTTTTCGCAGTTTTCAGGAAAATCGAATATTTATAAAACTTCAAAATAATAAATAAATATCCAATTTAAATCCAATGAAGATATAATACTAATTTTGCAAACATTTGTCAAGTCTACCATTAGTTACTTTATAAAATATTTACATTTTTAGGACTTTATAAGCTCTTTTTTGCAAAAAAAGATGGAGCCGCCTTCATCCATACAAAACGCAACTCCATTATTTATTGTTAGACAATTTTTTCAAATCAACTCTTCTGTCAATTATCTTTTTAAAAATTTACTAATCAACCTCATAACAAAATCCAACGCATTAAACCTACGAGTCTTAATATCTATAACCTCAAAATCTTTTGACGAATTATAAGTATGCATTCCATCAAGAAAAATAGGTTTATCAAAGCTTAACTCATTGGGATAAAGTTCTTTTAGTTCAGATTCGTTATACTCACCGTCTTTATTCATACAGCACTCATAAAAAACCAGTCCTTTACCATAGCCTCTGCCTGTATCACGGGAAATTTGAGCGGGTCTTACTGTTTTTCCCTCAAAACAAAACACATTTCCCGCAGGACGAGAACGAAGATTGTTCTTGCAAGTCACGGAAAAATCCTCACGATTCCCCGAAAAGTCAACCAACAATAATTTTGGATTTTCCGAATCGCTCACTTCGTGAGTTAATGCAAGCTGCTCTTCAGACTTTGGAAAAGGCGTTGTATCAGCATATTTAACGTCTTTTCTGACAATATGCTTTTCCGACCACTTTGTTGGCAATTGGATTGACTCATACACGGTTAAAACTTTTCCTTCGCCGGATTCCGGCATCATAAACATCTTACCATTCTTCTCGATTATACAAGGATACGACAAATGATAGTCTTCTTTCAGCAAAGGCTTCCATTTGCTTGTTTTGCCATTTTCTACTGTACAGAAACCTATAATTCCTTTTCTCGAAATATAGTCATACAACTCGGCAAAGATATATGCTTTATCTCCTCTTTCAACTATAAAAGGATCCGCTGCCCAATATCGAAAGTTATTTTTTATTACGGTGAATTGCTTTTTGTTATCCTTAAGTATATCACCAGAGCTTCCTTTTCTGAAAGCAACATTCCAACTTTCTGCATAAATAAACGTATCTCGAAGCATTTCACACCTCAATTTTACTATTCTAACTTTTATGAGCTGTTGTCATTAATAAAGCTTATGCTTATATTGAATGCAAATTTTGTTCTCAAAAAAGCAAAGCCGCCATTTTAAACATTTCAAACATTGGTTACTATATTTTGCACGCCAGCTTCCAAAGCTCTATATTACCTTCAAGCATTCCCTTTTCAACATATTTGAGGGAATAGGATAAGCTATATTTTTCAGAAGGCTTATATTTCATCAGAAGTTCTCTTCCCAAAGAGAACAAAGCAAATAGCTCTTCCTCTTCCATGTAAACAAAGTCGTTATAATAAAAAGAACCTAAATGTCTGAGAAGCAATTTGTAAAAAATAACGTCTTTAGGAAGTCCTAATCTTTCCGTTTCTTCAATACATCTCAAAAGCATCCAATAATTCTGAACGCTTCTTCTGCGAGCTTTTCCTTGAGTGTGAGAAAAGTTGTTTTCATACCAACGGTATTCGTATTTCACCTCGGGAACGTACTCAAAAGACTTGCACAAACGGAAAGCTAAAAACTGTATTATAGTGTCCTCGTACCAATAACCGGGGAAGAAACGAAGGTTTTCAAAAATTTCTCTTTTGTAAACCTTGCACCAAGGAAGTCCTGCAAAATTAAAAATATAATCTCCGTCTTTATATCCCATAAGATTGTAATCGGGATAAACGTTAGGCTTCACATAATATATCTCGCCATTTCTTTCTTTGGAAAGATTGTGCGCACACATAACTATATCCCTGTTGTTTTTAATCGCGGTGGATACAAGGCATTCAACGATATCATCATGGACTGTATCGTCACAATCAACAAACATAAAGTATCTTCCCGCGGCATTATTCAATCCCGTGTTACGAGCCGCGCCGATTCCAGCGTTTTCCTGATGTATAACCTTTACGTTAGGTCTGCCTTTATATTTTTCCAAAATATCCTTTGCGGGTTTATCTGACCCGTCATCAACCAAAATAAGCTCATAGGTATATTGCGTTTTCTGATGGAGTATCGCTTCAATGGTACCCTCTATGACGTTTTCATAATTATAAATTGGCACTATAATAGAAAGGTCAATTTTATCATCCACAGGTTGATTAATTATTTCAGCCTTTTCTGTAACGTAGGGATAAAGCCCCTCTACAATTTTCAGAGCCTTTTCTCTGTCCATCTCAACAATTCGTTTTTTGATAAACAATTTTTTAAACCAAAATCTTAAACAAAAAGGGAAATAAGCCAGATTTGCCAAAATAACGCATATCCACTCTACAGGCAACTTTCTGTAGAAGAACATATATAATCCTTGTTTCATGAAAAATTACCTCAATTCTCTAAACAGGGGTTGTTTTTTATCCTTTTCTGAAAGCAAAACCGTCATATCATCTGTAATGGGCCATTCTATTCCAATATCTTCATCATTCCAAAGCAATCCACCCTCATCTCCCGGATGGTAAAAATCAGTACATTTATAACAAAATTCTGCTGTATCTGATAAAACAAGGAATCCGTGAGCAAAGCCTTCGGGAATATAAAACTGCTTTTTGTTTTCATCGGAAAGTTCAATTCCAAACCATTCTCCATAGGTTTTGCTTTCCTTGCGCAAATCCACAGCCACATCAAAAACCGTCCCCTTGATAACTCTCACAAGCTTTCCTTGAGGATACTGCTTTTGAAAATGAAGGCCACGCAAAACTCCCTTTGAGCTCATGCTTTGATTATCCTGAACAAAAACCATGTCAAGACCAGCTTCTTCCATGTCTTTTTGGTTATATGTTTCCATGAAATATCCTCTGCTATCTCCATGAACAGCAGGCTCGATAATGCAAAGTCCTTCTATATGAGTTTTTGTTACCTTTATTTGTCCCATATTATTTTACTCCGATTTCTTCTAAATATCTGCAAAGTGCATCTTTCCAATGTGGAAGAGGCTTAAAGCCTTGATTTTCTAATTTACTCTTATCAAGTCGGCTGTTGAAAGGTCTTTTTGCCTTTGAAATTCCGTATTCTTCAGTAGTCACAGGGGTGACAGCGGTTTTCATTCCCGCCTCTTTAAAAATTTCACATGCAAATTCGTACCAGCTTATATATCCGCCCTCATTCGTAGCGTGATAATAACCGTATTTTTTGCTTTCTCCCATATCCACAAGAAGACGAGCGAGGTCATAGGTATATGTAGGCGTTCCTATCTGGTCGGAAACAACTCTCAACGAATCGTATTTTTTTCCAAGATTCAACATTGTCTTTATGAAATTCTTTCCGTTTACGCCAAATACCCAAGCAATACGAACAATAAAATACTTTTGGAGAATCTCACTGACCGCTTTTTCTCCATCAAGCTTACTTTGACCGTAAACGTTGATAGGAGCATATTCCTTACAATCTGCCTCCCATGGGCACACACCATCACCGCTGAAAACGTAATCCGTGGAAATGTATATCATCTTACAATCCGTTTTTTTACACGCCAAAGCAATATTTTCTGTTCCTTCAACGTTTATGGAGCGTACTTTTGATATGTTTTCCGAATCTTCAGCCAAATCAACAGCAGTCCATGCGGCACAATGAACTACAACGTCGGGAGAGATTGAGCTGATAGCTTTTTCCGAATCTTCTTTTTTTGTTATATCCAGCTTCAAATATGGGGCTTCAATTGCAGGGCAATCTTCAAGAATATCCGTTCCGACACATTCATGGCCTCTTCTCAAAAGCTCCTTCATAACGTCATATCCAAGCTGTCCGCCAACGCCCGTCACTAAAAACTTCATAATTATCCCTCAACGGTTTCCGTACATTTTTTCATAATAATTCTGATATTCACCTGAAATGATATTTTCCCACCAGGAACGGTTATCCAAATACCATTTTATTGTTTTTTTAATTCCATCCTCAAATTTTGTTTCAGGCAACCAACCCAATTCATTATGTATTTTTGTTGGGTCTATAGCATATCTCAAATCATGACCTTTTCTGTCTGTAACGTAGGTTATAAGGCTTTCAGGTTTACATAACTCTTTGCAAATTATCTTTACAATTTCTATATTTTCTTTTTCGTTATGTCCACCAACGTTATAAACTTCGCCCACCTTACCACCATGGATAATAAGGTCAATGGCCTTGCAATGGTCTTCAACGTAAAGCCAATCTCTTACGTTCTTTCCTTCCCCGTAAACAGGGAGCGGTTTATCGTTAAGTGCGTTCGCTATCATCAATGGAATGAGCTTTTCCGGGAAATGGTAAGGCCCATAGTTATTTGAGCAACGACTGATAGTAACAGGCAAACCGTATGTACGATGATAAGCAAGAACAAGTAAATCAGCTGAAGCCTTGGATGAAGAATAAGGACTGCTTGTATGAAGGGGCGTTGTTTCTGTAAAAAACAAATCCTTTCTGTCCAAGGGAAGATCTCCATAAACTTCATCAGTAGAAACCTGATGATAACGGTCAATCCCATATTTTCTGCAAGCGTCAAGCAAAACTGACGTTCCGATTATATTTGTTTTTAAAAAGATGTCTGGTTCCTCGATACTTCTGTCAACGTGGCTCTCTGCGGCAAAATTCACTACAACGTTTGGCTTCTCTTCTTCAAACAAAGAATAAACTGCTTCTCTATCACAGATATCTGCCTTTACAAATCTGAAATTCGGATTTTTCATTACAGCTTCCAAGGTGGAAAGGTTGCCTGCATAAGTAAGCTTATCCAAACAGATTATACGATAATTAGGATACTTTTTGAGCATGTGGAAAACAAAATTACTTCCAATAAATCCCGCTCCGCCTGTAACGATTATATTCATAATAACTTCCCCTATTTATCTATATATTTTCCATTCAATACGTCCATAAGATATTGTCCGTATTGATTTTTCTTAAGCTCTTCGTAAGCTTTCAAAACGTCTTCTCTGCTTATCCACCCATTAAGATAAGCAATCTCTTCAAGACATGCAATCTTTCTATGTTGATGGGTTTCTATGTTTTTCACAAAATTGGTTGCATCCACAAGGCTTTCGTGTGTTCCTGTATCAAGCCATGTAAAGCCTTGCCCAAGAAGCTCAACATTCAACATTCCTTTTTCAAGGTATATTTTATTTAAATCTGTTATTTCAAGTTCATTTCGCTTACTGGGTTTTAATCCCTTGGCGTATTCCACAACCTTATTATCATAAAAGTACAAGCCCGTAACACAATAATTTGATTTAGGCTTTTCGGGTTTTTCTTCGATGCTTATTGCTTTCCCATTTTTATCAAACTCAACGATTCCGAATCGTTCGGGGTCATCAACATAATACCCGAAAATAGTTGCTCCTCTGCCAGCTTCGGCTTTTTCAACAGCGTTCAAAAGACGCTTTCGCAAGCCATGTCCCGAAAAGATATTATCGCCCAAAACCATTGCTACAGTATCGTTACCGATAAATTCTTCACCAATAATAAACGCTTGCGCTAATCCGTCAGGGCTTTTTTGAACTGCATAACTCAAGCTTATGCCAAACTGCGTTCCATCTCCCAAAAGCTCTTCAAATCTGGGAGTATCTTGAGGAGTTGATATTATCAATATCTCCTTAATTCCCGAGCGCATCAAAACCGACAAAGGATAATAAATCATCGGTTTGTCATAAACGGGTAATAGCTGCTTTGAAGTTACTTTTGTAAGTGGATAAAGTCTTGTTCCCGACCCGCCTGCAAGTATTATTCCTTTCATAATTACCCTCGTTTCATTTTTTGAATTTATATAATTTTTATTTTTTATAAAAATTATTTCTTTTCGACTAATAACATATTACAGCAAAAGTCAAAAAAAGTCAATAGAATATTGATATTTTAAGACTAAAACAGCAAAATGTGATATACAAACATTAAATATAACAAAACGCTGTCAACAGCTATGTCTTAAGCTATTGACAGCATTTTATTTATACAACGTATTTTTTCAAAACGGGAATATGATTGAATATTACAGAAACAATTAACGAAGCAATTATTGTTATTGCGGTAGCAATCAACAGAGCAACAGGAGGAAAATCTCCAAGCGTTTTCGAAATCCAAGGATGTATCATTGTTATTATTAAATCATGCACTAAATACATTCCAAAACTGTATTTCGAAATAGCAAGAATTATTTTTTTCCATTTTTGAGAAAAATTCACTTTGGAAATATAGTTTTTAGCAACAAGGAAAACTCCAACACATTCCAATGTAACAGGAAGGAAAAAATGGCTGTAATAAAAGGGGGCGTTTTCGTTATTTTTGGTCAGCACCGTAATCACTATAGAACAAATACAACCCAAAGCTCCGCAAATAATCAAAGCAATATTTATTTTCTTTCCCAAATCAAACTTGCTTAAATAGTAGCCAAGCACAAAGAAAAAGGCGTAGTCAGCAAAAAAATTCAATCCTATTTCGTTAAAAACGTAACCCGAAACACCAGGAGCAATATTTCCCAAAGGTGACATGTTAAACGTAAAAACGCCTATTCCAAAAATTACTCCTAATACGAGAAAATATTCTGTTAATTTTTTATCCGCCGTAATCTTTCTGAGAAGCGGAGTTATCATATATAGTCCCACTATCATAAGCAAAAACCACATGTGATATCTTCCCATGATAACGCCTTCTAAAAAGAATATAGGTGTAGAATAATTATAAACAGCATAAACCACAGCCCAGAAAACAAAAGCGGTAACTATTCTCAAAATATTTTTTCCATACAGCTTTTTCATAGAAAGTTCTCTTGAATTATCAAGGAACAACGAGCCGCTTATCATAACGAATATAGGAACACTCCATCTCGTAATACCCGAGCATATTAAAGAAAAATCTTCAGACCACGGTATAGCGGGATTTTCAGCAACACCAAGTTGATGAAAAAATATAACCGCCAACGTTGCTCCTATTCTTAATATATCAAGATACAACGTTCTTTTTCCTGTATTTATGTTGTTTCCCATATCTCAATTACTTCTTTTCTATTTTTTCCATGCCTCCCATATATGGGCGGAGGGCAACAGGAATATTAACGCTTCCGTCAGCGTTAAGATTGTTTTCCAAGAATGCAATAAGCATACGAGGAGGTGCAACAACGGTATTGTTGAGGGTATGAGCAAAGTATTTTGTTTTATCTGCTCCCGCAACGCGGATTTTAAGACGTCTTGCTTGAGCATCGCCAAGGTTGGAGCAACTTCCGACTTCAAAATATTTTTTCTGTCTGGGGGACCATGCTTCAACGTCGATGGATTTTACTTTCAAATCAGCCAAATCACCTGAACAGCATTCAAGAGTACGAACGGGAACGTCGAGAGAGCGGAAAAGCTCAACGGTGTAGCTCCACATTTTATCAAACCATTCCATACTGTCTTCTGGTTTACAAACAACTATCATTTCCTGCTTTTCAAATTGGTGAATACGATAAACGCCTCTTTCCTCGATACCGTGAGCACCTTTTTCTTTACGGAAGCAAGGAGAATAGCTTGTAAGAGTTTGAGGAAGCTTATCTTCGGGAATGATAGTATCAATAAATTTACCTATCATGGAATGTTCACTTGTTCCGATAAGATAAAGGTCCTCGCCTTCGATTTTATACATCATGGAATCCATTTCTGCAAAGCTCATAACGCCCGTAACAACGTTTGAACGAATCATAAAGGGAGGAATGCAGTAGGTAAAGCCCTTATTAATCATGAAATCTCTTGCATAAGCCGTCATTGCAGAATGAAGTCTTGCTATATCACCCATAAGATAATAGAAACCGTTTCCTGCAACTCTTCCTGCGCTGTCAAGGTCGATTCCGTCAAAGGATTCCATTATTTCCGTGTGATAAGGAACGTCAAAATCGGGAACAACAGGGTCACCGTAACGTTTAACTTCCACGTTTTCGCTATCGTCTTTTCCGATAGGAACGCTATCATCTATAATGTTGGGGATAGTCATCATTATAGTTTTTACTTTTTCTTCCAATTCAGCTTCTTTAGCTTCAAGTTCAGCAAGACGGTCTGATTTTTCGGTGACTTTTTTCTTTGCTTCTTCAGCTTCAGCCTTCATGCCTTTAGCCATCAATCCGCCAATTTCTTTTGAAATTTTATTTCTTTCTGCGCGAAGTGAATCTGCCTCTAATTTAACAGCTCTTGATTCTTTATCAAGCTCTAAAACTTCGTCAACCAAAGGAAGCTTTGAATCCTGAAATTTCTTTTTGATGTTTTCTTTTACTAATTCTGGGTTTTCTCTTACAAGTCTGATATCAAGCATTTTTGCATCTCCTGTTTTATTCTATATGTTATTAGTTTATTTATTATTTGATTTTTTATCTTCCGCTAAACTTAGTGCGTAAACCGCAATAAAACCAACTATGGCAAGAAGTCCGCAAGCTATCCAAACAGCCACGGTCAATTCATCTTTCATTATAAATCCGTTTTCCGAAAGTTGAGTTGCAGTTCTGACGATTTCCATTCCGCCTTTTTCAGATTCAAATTTAGCTACTTCGCCTAAAATATTTTTATAGCAATTGCCAACAGAATCCGTTGCTGAAGAAGAAATAATTCTTCCCAAAGCGTCTTTGATAAGTCCGCCCACAGAGCCGATTACAAATCCCATTACTGCAAGGTATGTCTGACGTTTGCATTTTTTCATAAGAACTTCCATTCCTCCCGACGTGCAAACAACACCGAGAACAAGTCCGATTCCAAAGGGAATCAAAGGTATTATATCCAGCTTTGAAGCAGAATCATAAACAAAAGTATATAATCCCATTGTAAGAAGCATTTGCGAAACGCTGATTCCGGGGAGAACCAAAGCGGCAGCGGCAATAACACCGCCAAGTATCTTTACAAAGGTACTTCCGCCTGTAAACAGCCCTTCGGGAAGGAACATCAGTCCTATAACAGCGGCAATTCCCACCGCTATCCACACAAAATCTGAAAAACGGACTTTTGTTGCTTCGGCAGCCTTGAAGATAAGAGGGATTCCTCCCGCCACCGTTCCCACGAAAAAGAAGCTCATTTGTATTCCAAAGGTAAGCATTAGAAAGCTTATAAGCTTATATAAAGTAAAAAGTCCGATTATTGCACCCCCACCCGCTTCAAGTAGGAAAAGGAAGTTTTCCAATTTATCTATCTTTTTGTCTTTGTTTGGCTTAAAAAGGGAATTGAGCGAAAAAATCATTTTATCATAGATTCCCAAAATCATTGCCATCGAGCCACCGCTTACGCCCGGAACGGAAAGCGACCCGCCTATCCAAAGACCTTTTAAAACTGTAATTATTCTTTCTTTTAAAGATGCTTTAGTGTTTGAAGCCAAAATAATACCTCCCAGCTCTAAATATATTCAATAACACCACACTCTGCAAGCATTTTATAAAGAGTGGAAACGGGGAGTCCAACCACGTTAAAATAATCACCCTTTATTCCGCTGACAAAAACAGAGCCAAAATCCTGAATTCCATACGCTCCTGCCTTATCTAAAGGAGAAGCACTTTTTATATAATGTAATATTTCTTTATCGAAAAGCTCTCTGAAGGTGACTTCCGTTTCAACAACCGCAGAAAGCTCACTTTCATCAGTTATAACAGAAATTCCCGTATAGACACTATGTGTTTTTCCCGAAAGCTCTTTAAGGAAGGAAAAAGCCTCTTCCTCGTTTTTTGGTTTTCCAAAGCCTTTTCCGTTAAGATAAACCGCTGTATCCGCGCCGATTACAGCATATCCCTCTTTTTTCAAGCATCTTGCCTTTTGAGTGGCGTTAAAAACCACAACTTCTTTTCCGCACCCGTCCTTAAGGCTCATTTCTTCAACCGACGGTGACGCGCATTCGTAGTCAATACCGATAGTTCCCAAAAGCTCTCTTCTTCTTGGAGAAGCAGAAGCAAGAATAACCTTTTTCGTTTGTATCATATTATTCTATTTCCCAATTTATTTCTTCAATTCCGTGCTTTTTCAAAAAGCTGTTCGCCAATGAAAAATGCTTACATCCAAAAAATCCGTTATATGCAGAAAGAGGGCTGGGATGAGCTGCTGTCAAAATCAAATGACGATTCCCGTCAAGCAAAGATGCCTTGCTTTTTGCAAAGCTCCCCCAAAGCATAAAAACCATTGGTTGTTCTCTCTGATTGAGAAGCGAAATAACTTTATCTGTAAAGATTTCCCAACCCATTCCTCTATGGCTTGTTGGCATTCCCTCTCTCACAGTCAAAACCGTGTTAAGCAACAGAACTCCATTTTTTGCCCAAGAAGTCAGTTCTCCATGAGGTGGCACGGATATGCCTATATCCGATTTCAATTCCTTAAAAATATTGACCAAAGACGGCGGCGGAGCTGTTCCCTTTTGCACAGAGAAACAAAGCCCGTGAGCCTGACCCGCACCATGATAAGGGTCCTGACCGAGAATAACCGCTTTAACGTTATTATAGTCGGTATATTTAAGAGCGTTGAAAATATTGTTCATTTCGGGAAAAATTCTATGCTTTCCGCCTAAATATTCTTCCTTCAAAAATTTTCTCAACTTGAAATAATAGTCCTTATTAAATTCATCTTTAAGAATATCATCCCAAGAATTGCCCAAATTCACCATATTACCAACTCCTTCCTCATATATTAACACAATGGGCGGAAAAAATCAATACTTGATTTAATAAAATCTATTGAAAATCCCCGCTCTATGTGGTACAATGCGAAAAAGGTGAATTAAATAAAAAACTGTTTGGAAAGAATTATGAAAAAAACAATATTATTTTTGATGATTTTTGTTTTTCCGTTTTTATGCAAATCTTTCTCCGCGTCAGCAAAAGAAGCCTCTGTTCCTTTTTCCATGGAAGACGTTTCTGTTGATTTCTCATCAGAGGGATATATGCCTTCAGCAAAATGCGAAAATGAGGAAATAGCTTCTCTTATTTCTTACTTTGCCATTGATACAAAAACCTCATCTCCCGTTCAGTTACCACTTACCGCTCCAGGAACGTATCAGGTTTTTGCTGTTTTTTCGGGGAATGAAAGCTATGAGAAGGCTGAAGCCGCTTCATTTGTTACCATAAATCCTATAGAAGCAAAAATTATTACAAACTACAGAACTGTAGCTTATTCCCGCATGGAAAACCCAATTAAATATTCCGTTGAGCCAAAATGGGCAGAAGAGTTTCTGGACATATCCATTGACTATTTTCCCATAGAATCCCTTGACTCCTATTCAGAAGAAAAGATTGATGTCCCCGTTAACATCGGAATGTATTACACGGTGTTCAACGTTAAATCGAAAACTGACGGCATTTCTTGCGAAAACAAATATATGATTTATGAAATCGCCGCGTACAGAGGAAAAAAGCTATCTTCAAAAGAAAGAGCCGCGTCTGTACAAAGTACATTTAAATGTACCTTTCAGAATCTGAACACTACTTATGAAGAAAACAAGCCCGTTTCTGTTCAATATACCCTTTCCCCTGCGGCAATATCAGGCGAAGTTTTATACAAAAAAGTTCACAGCGACGGTACTCATTCCGCATATACTTCTGAAATTCCCATTCAACCGGGAGAATATATTTGCGGATATTTTTTAGGAAGCACATGCATCGGAGAAGGCAAAATCTTCATTGATAAACAAGAGGTTTTTATAACCATTGAAGATGAAACAAGAGAATTTGTTTCAAGCGGAATTGTCCCTACAGCCCAATGTGAGAATAAAAACGTTAAAATTGCTTTTACCGCTTTTGCTCTTGATGAAAACGGAAACGTTACAATGGAAGAAGTTTCCGTTCCCATAAAAAAATGCGGAAAATATTCTATTATCGCTTATCCCGAAAACACAGAATTTTTCAAAAGAACATACTCCTACGCATACGTTGAAATTGTTCCTGCCACGCCGAAAATCACAGTTACGGAAACGGAATTTATTTATGACGGAAAGCCAAAAAACATTGGTTTTTATGTTTTTCCCGGAGATGCATATTGCACCGTGGAATATTATAAATGGGAAGAAAAAGAAAGCGGGATTCCTTTGGGAACGTCACCAAAGGGCGAGGGAAAATATCTTGCGGTTATTACCTCAAGCGACAAAGACGGGAATTACAATACCGTATCAAAATCTGCCATAATGTATATTCAAAAAAGCAATGAAAAAAACAGTTTTTCCAAAGGCGAAATAATCCTTTTGTCTTTATTAAGCGCACTTTTGGCAGGAGCTTTAACAACGGGAGCTATTTTTTCCATCAAGGCTTTGAAAAAGAAAAAAGGATAAAATAAATATACGATAAATAAAGCAAATACATTCATCAATACTTCATTTACATCAAAAAAAGGCTATGCGAAAATTTCGCATAGCCTTAATTCATTTTAAAAAACGCTTATTATTTCTTTTTCTTTACAACGATTACTACAACCACTGCAATTACAACAACCGCAGCAACGATTCCGATAATAAGTCCAACAGGAGTTGAGCTATCAGCATTATCATCAGCTTTGGATTCTTCTGCTTTAGATTCTGTTTTAGATTCTTCTGCTTTAGATTCTGTTTTAGATTCTTCAGCGGATTCTTCTGCAGATGCTTCTACAGATACTTCTGCAGATTCCTCTACAGTAGATTCGTCAACAATTTCTTCAGAAGGTTCATCGGGAACTTCGGGAGTAGGAATAGAATGTCCATTACCCCAGATTTCGATTTCACTGAAGGACAAGCAATATGCAGGTCCGAAAACCATCAATTGAATAGTTTTTGCGGTAATAGGAGTATTGAATTTGAATGTAATATCATAATAACCGTTTTCAGAACCGTCTTCTGTGTGGTTCTTCTTGATTATTTCGTAATCTTTTGTTCTTTTGAGGTCAGCACCGTTAGGAGAGATGTTGATTATAGCTTTATCATAAGAGAAACCTCTGTTTCCTTTTCCGTTTTCGCCATTTTCCCAACCAAATTCAACGGAATCCCAAACGTTACCAAAGGTAATTTCTGTAATGTCATCGTAAGTTGCGCCCAAATCAAAATTGATTGTGTTAACTACGCCTGAACCTGCAAAAACAACGCTTTCACCGGGGTTTTCGCTGCCTGCAATAACTTTGCCTTCTTCTGTAGTTGTTGTGTAGAAGGGGCTTACACCGTCTGTAAGGATAGTGCAAGAATCGTCACCGTAGTATTTTGAGCCATCGGTGGATGCAAGGAATGTGGTTGCACTGTCATATTCGTATGTAGCATTAGTTGCATAGTTTACCGCTTCGCCTTCAGCAGATACGGTTAATGCACACATCGAGCAAAGAACTAACAATGCGATTAAAATTGCTGAAATTTTTTTCATGTTTTTTTCCTCCGAAAAATTTTTTTATTACACAAGGCAACCGCCTTGAGTAAAAACCAATTAAGCCTTAACCATGTAAGGATTAAACTGTCTTTCATAAGACAGCTGTGTAGACATTCCATGACCGGGATAAACCTTATATTCTCCGGGATAGCGTTTAAGACGCCTCATGGAGTTCATCATCTGATTGATATCTCCGCCATAGAAATCAGTTCTTCCAACCGTTCCTTTAAAAAGAGTGTCGCCTGTAAACATGTTATCTCCGAAAATATAACAAACAGAGCCTTCCGTATGCCCCGGAGTGTGAAGAACAGTAAACTCAAATCCCTTTAAATTGTATCTCCCCTCTTTTTCAAAAATAAAGTCTGCGGGAGCAAAGGGTCTTGGGTCGTATGGTAACACCGAAGTAAACGTGTCTTGTTCCGTTAAGGAATGAGCATCGTTTTTATGAATCGCAACGGTTGTTCTCGCCGTTCTCAAATCCCCAACAGCAAGTATGTGGTCAAAATGTCCGTGAGTAAGAAGTACAAGGGCGGGGTATGCATTCATATCAAAAAGAACGCTTTTTATAACATTAAGGTCATCGCCCGGGTCAATAACCACCGCAGGACCTCTTTCCGCACCCTCTTTTCTGAATATATAGCAGTTGGTTTCATAACCAACAACAATTTTTTTGAATATATAGCCTTTCATAAACACGGTAAAAAACCTCTGAATTAAAAATAAAACCAAAAACTCTCTGAATTTTCCACGAATATCAGCATAAACGTAATGCATTCGGGACATAATACTAACAAATACGAAAGAGAGGTATTCAAAATGAGTCCAAAAGAATTACAGTACGTTGATGACGCCCTTAGCCACGAACAATTTTTAAAATGCCAATGCGAAAACACCGCACAACGACTTTCAAATGCAGACCTTAAAAACTTCGTAACGCTTCTTGCCTCTGAACATCAAGAGATTTTCGGGAAAATTTTCTCTACTCTTTAATTTTCAAAAGGTCAATCCAAACTAAATTCAATTTACGAGAGGTATTATATGGACGACAAAACGTTAATGGAAAACTTGCTTTTAACAACAAAAGGTGCTTGCGACCTTTATCTCCACGGATGTATAGAATCATCCAATGAGTCTGTGAGAAACGCTTTTTCTACAGCTCTTGACAAAACCTTGAAAATGCAAAAAGACATTTATGCAAAAATGGAAGCAAACGGTTGGTATGCCAAAGAAACCGCGCAACAAACAGAAATAGATAAAACTCATCAAAAGTTTTGCTGCTGATTTCGCTTCAAGCAAATTCAATTCAGCCGTCTTGAAAAAGGCGGCTTACTTATTTCATTCAAACAATAAAGCTTATTTTCTGTAATACTTATAATACGCCAGAACTGTTCTTACTTGTTCCAAATCCAAATCAAAGCCCGTTATCGTTGCTCCTTCAAGACTCATGAATTCCCAAGCCTCCATTTGCAAAACAACGGTACGAAACATAACCTGACCACCGCAAATTACTGCAAGCTCATCTCCTGAAACGTGGATAAAGCCTTCTCTGCCAATGATTCTTTCCTCTCCCTTTTCATCTCTTTCAAGGAGGTAGCGAATATGCATTCCGTCAAGCTTATTTGCCATGTATCTTTTAAACTTCGGACTTTTCGGATCTTTCGGGGGTTTATCCTTTCGGAAACCCAATTTATCTAAAAAAGACATATTAACCAACCATTATTTCGTTTATCTCACGAATGATTTTGGACATATAAGTATAGTTGCTTGAAGCGCCTGAACTGTTGTATGTATAAAGCACGAGAATATAGGGCTCGTCTGCCATTACAATAGCGCAATCATGATGATATCCGCTACCCGAGCCACTCTTGTGAGCAACCTCGTATTCATAGCCTAAAGCTTTATCTATCATGTTGCCGGTAGCGTTAACAAAAGTTGTGTAAAGAGAGCTTCCCAAAGAATCTTCTCTGCAGAAATTGTAAATTTCATTCCACCAGAGTGCCGCATCTCTTGCGGAAACTTTGGGCCAATTTTCTTTTGCAAGAAGATAGTTATCACATCCCATATCCTTGCACATATTGGAGATTCCCTCTGCGCTGAGATAATCTCTTAACATAATATAAGCAGAGTTATCACTATGTAAGATAGAATATGATACTAAAGATTTAAGCGTATATTTTGTTCCCGAAGCAGACTTTTTGATAATTCCGCTTCCCGGATAGTAATACTTTGAAGAAGTATAAGTCATCTTTGTGGAAAGATTAAGCTTTCCTTCTGATGCAAGCTTATAGGCGTAAAGCGCGGTGGGAGCTTTGAAGGTTGACATACATCTCCATTGCTCGTCAACGTTATAGCCAATGCTTGCTCCGTCGCTGATTCTGATTGCAAGGAAGCTGGCATCACAGCGGGAATTTGACTTTATAGCCGCCATAAGCGCGCTTGTATCTTCCGAAAGGTCATTTTTCGACGATTGGATAACCGTAACGGAATCAGCAGAATATTTATTATTTTGTATCAAGCTTGCAAGTCCGTTGGCGGGAGCAATAAGTGAAACGTTTTCATTTTTATTTGAAGTGCTTCCCGAAGTATTTCCCGAAGGATTCTGAACAGGCTTTGAAGACCCGTTTGCCTGATTTTTAAGAGCCAGCAACGTAGCGTATGAAGCTTGTGCTCCCAAAGAGCCGGCACTCGTTCCTTGCAGCTTAACAGTTGAAACCTTATCGCTGGAAGCAGTTTCATCTGACGGAACGTAGAAAAAGATATCTTCACCGTCAAATTCAGGAATATCCAAAACAATTTCTGTGTCTGCAGTCCCGAACAATATTTCACCGGGCTCTGTTATTGCAAGCGACCCCTTATAGTCGGGAAGCTCGCTCATAGATGAGCTTGCCTGACACGAGGAAAGGAGAAGCGCAACAGAAGCAAGAGCTACAGAAGATATTCTCTTGAGCAGACGGGAGCTATTCAACCTTTTAAATTTTAAAGTCATAATACTTAACCTTACTCAAATTAATTATTCAAATTTTGCAAATGATTCAATGCATTTGTGGGAACTCTTATATAAATCATATTTAATCATATTTAAATTCCAACGCACAAAAGGGCAAACCACCCCCTTGATTTTTTTACCAATAGAATTGTATCACAAAAAAACAAGTCTGTCAACACCCATTTTTGTTTAAAAAGTCAAAAAGCACCCTTTGTCAGATTCTCACAATCTGATATGCATTAATTTTTTCAGCTTCTTTTTCGTCATGAGTGATAAAAATAACTGTTTTACCCGCAATATATTTTTTCACCGTTCGTATAACCGAATCTTTAGTTTTTTCGTCAAGTCCTTTGAAGGGCTCGTCTAAAATAAGCAAATCACCATCTGCGCATGACGCTCTGCAGATAGAAACTCTCCGTTTCATTCCTCCGGAAAGTCTGGAGGATTTTTTCTTCAAAGAATCTTCTTTTGAAAGTCCCATTTCAGAAAGAAGATTTAAGATATCTTCCCCGCTTTTTTTCTTTCCCGATACCGCCGCCACGTTTCCTATGGGCGTAAATTCTTCAGAAAGTCTGTCTTCTTGAAAAACTGCAGATATTTTTTCGGGAACTCCTTCTATTTTTCCGCTGTCAACGTCTTCAAGTCCCAATATCATGTTAACTATAGTTGTTTTTCCGCTTCCCGATTCACCAAGAAGCACCGTTACACCCGTTGAAAATTCGGCAGAGAAATTCTCAAGAATCTTTTCATTTCCAAAGCTTTTTGAAACGTTGGAAAGCTTCACCGTGCATTTTTGTGTTTCTTCTCCCAAAGAGCTTGTCTTTTTAGGATAAGGAGAAATGAAGCAAAGGGAAAATAGACCCTTTAAAGCAAGAGAAAAAAGCTTTTCCGTGCCAATGCTCAAGGCAACGATTATCACAGTCCATGCAAGAAGCGTTTCTGTGTCAAGGTAAACCTTCGATTCAAATAACACCTCACCGATTGACCCGTCGGGAATACCGATAATTTCAGCGGCTATACCCGATTTCCAAGCAAGCCCCGATGCAACTGCCGAGCCTGAAATCAAATAAGGCTTCACCGCGGGCAACCACAAATATTTGAGGCGAACGGAAAACGGAAGCTTAAAAACCTTTGCCATTTGTGTCATTTTAACGTCAAGACTTTTTATGCCTTGCAAAACGTTTGTGTAGATAATAGGCAAAACCATTAAAAAAGAAATAAACGAAGAAAGATTTTCAGACCCAAACCAAAGCAGGCTCAAAACTACAAAGGAAGCAACAGGAACAGCTTTAACCGTTGAAACAAAAGGCTTTAGCAATATTTCAACGTTTTCCCACTTTCCAGCAACTACCGCAAGAACAGTTCCTATAAATGCCCCTGCCAAAAATCCTGCAATAATTCTTCCAAAGCTGAAAGCAAGTACAGAAAGGAACGTTTTTTCTCGCAAAAGCTCAATTAACCTTCCGAAAACGTCGGTGGGAGAAGCAAGAATTATATTCTGGTCAATCTTCACAGCAACTGCTTGCCAAAGAGCGAGTGCAAAAAACGAGGCGACCAAAAGCTTTATTTTTTTGTTAATCTTTTTGTTTTTCAAAAGTCCCACCCTCCGTTTCATGATATTTTCGGGAAAATTTTACCGACAGACTTTTGCCCGTCGGTAAAACACTCATACTATTTTGTAAAGAACGGGTAAAATATTCCGTCCAAGTAAATAAGCAAGAACTATCCCGCCCGTTACAGCAACAAGCTTTATGTTGCACAGCCTTAAGAGAAAGTTTTTCGCTTTTTCAGAATGGAAAATCCACGAAGCGTTCAAAAGAACAAGCAAAACCAAAAGAGCAAACAACAAAACGGGAACGAAAGCATTATAGCTGAAAGCTTCAAATATTTGTCCTCTGCTCAAAGCGTTAACACAACGCGTTCCGCCGCAAGTAAGACATTTGATACCCAGCTTTTTATAAATTTCACAATCCCCAAGTCTGCTCATCATCATTTCCGTTATTTTGCGAGAGAAAAGAGAAACGGAAACGAAAAGCAAATCCAATGAAACCGCAAGGGCTATTTTCCATTTATCGTTTTTCAGATACATGCATTAAATGGTAAATTCAGATCCCGCATAATATCCTTCGCGAAAAGCTTCTTTAAATTCTTCACCATAGCCGAGAGAGAAAATAAGAACTACCATAAGCACCAAAAGGAGCCAGAAAGCGAAGTGAACAATAGAGATAATCATTCCCGCTGTAGCGAGTCCGTTTTTCTGGTTTACTTTGCGAGCTTTGGAACGACCTATGATAGAGAAAATAAGAGCCATAGTGTTAGTTATAGCAACCATTATTATTCCGCCGATACAGCAGCTGAAGAAGGAAACCAAGCTCAACACAAAACCCGCAATTCCCAAACCTTTTCCGGGTTTTTCAGGCTCTGACGGTTGTTGATAGGAATATCCGCCCTGTTGTCCGTATTGATTAGGTGTATATTGATTATATTGATTTTGCGTATATTGATTAGGCGTGTATTGATTATATTGATTTTGTGTATATTGATTAGGTGTGTATTGATTATTCTGACCTGCTGAAACGTATGGATTGTTTTGCATGGGGGAAGATGGATTATTATATCCATTATAATTATTATCCAAAGGCTGATTGTTTTCTACTATAGGTTTGTCGTTCAATAAAGAAGCTTCGCTTGCATTTTGAGATGATTCATTGTTTTCAGGAGTTTCGTTAACACCATTGTTTTTTTCATTGTAATTATCCATTGTTATACCTCCGTAATCTTGTTTTAATTATATCATGTAATTATTTCGTTTGCAATAGTTTTTTTGATATTTCAACAACTTTATTACAAAAAACAGAAATTTCTTCTTCCGTGTTGGAATAGGTAATTCCCACTCTTATAGCCGATTCTGCCAAGCTACGTTCTAATCCGAAAGCTTTAAGAATTCTGTTTTCTTTTGCATGAGTCGAACAAGCAGAAGATGCGGAAACAAAAATCCCGTCAGCAGACAAGCTGTTTATAACCGTTTCGCTTTTAATTCCGGGAATAGAAAAATTAAGCACAGAACAAACAGATTTTTCGGGAAGATTAAGAACAACTCTTTCTCCCAAAGAATCAATAAGCTTTTGAGAAAGAATGTTTTTTAAACCAAGAATATGAGAATTTCTTTCTGATTTCTCATCATTCCAAGCTTTTACAGCGGCAGAAAACGCCATTATGCCAACGGTGTTTTCTGTTCCCGACCGAAATCCGCTTTCTTGTCCACCGCCTTTTACAAAAGGCTCTATTTTCAGTCCCTTTTTCAGATAAAGACCGCCACAGCCTTTCAATCCCCCAATTTTATGAGCAGATACAGAAGCCGCATCGCAGTATTTTGAAAAAGGTTCTGAAACCTTCATAAAGCTTTGGACACAATCGGAATGAAAAAGCGATCCGCAACCGCTTTCGTCAATTTCCTCCCTTATTTTCTCCAAATCGTAAAGCGCACCCGTTTCGTTATTTGCTTGCATCATAGTAACAAGACAAGTCTTTTGAGAAAGCGCCTTTTGAAGCATTTCAAAATCCAATTTTCCCGACACAGTTGGGATTCTTATTATCTCATAACCATTTTTCTCAAGATAAAGAAGAGGTTCTTCAACAGAGGGATGCTCCGAATCCGTCGTTACAATACGTTTTGAGTGACGGGAGTTTTTTTGTGCAAGTCCCAAAATGGCAGTATTATTACTTTCGCTCCCACCCGACGTGAAAAACAATTCGGCAGGTTGACATTTCATGGCAGAAGAAACGTTTTTTCTCGCCTCTCTCACCATAGAAGCAGCCACACCGCCAAGGGAGTGAGGAGAAGAAGGATTACCGAAATTTTCCATTGCAGATAATGCAGCCTCAACCGCTTTTGCATCGGGCTTTGTCGTGGATGAATTATCAAGATATATCATAAAACTTTCCTCAATTCGCTCAAAGGTTTTATTCATCGTCAAAATTATACTACAAAAATAAAAAAAAGTCAATTTTTTACTGTTTTTTTATCTATTTTTTTCATAACATTTTTTTCCTTAAGGTATTTACTTTTTGTTCGTTTTAGTGTATAATATAATTAGTTTGAATTATGAGGGATTTTTTGAACTTTTTTCGGATAAAACAATTTCTTTTGGTTCAGACAATTACATATATCAGGAGGTACAAATGGACAAAACAGTTGTTGGCATCATTTGCGCAATTGTTGGCTTATGTTTGGGCTTTCTTGCCGGTTTTATATACCGCAAATTCATTGCCGAAAAAGCAATTGGAACAGCGGAAAAAGAAGCAGTCAGAATAGTTGAACAAGCCAAAAAAGACGGCGAATCAAAAAAGAAAGAGCTTTTGCTCGAAGCCAAGGAAGAAACCTTGAAAATCAAAAACGAGCATGAACGCGAAAACAAGGAAAGCAGAGCTGAAATTGCCAGAATGGAAAAAAGAGCAATTCAGAAAGAAGAATCCTTGGACAAAAAATTAGAAGCGCTCCAAAAGAAAGAAGAGCTTCTTGCAGAAAAGTTAAAGGCTAATGAAGCCGAAGTCGAAAAAATCAACGAGTTGAAAGCAAAACAACTTCAAGAACTCGAAAGAATATCGGGAATGACAACCGAAGAAGCGAAAGAGCTTATCGTTTCCAAGGTAGAAGACGAAGCAAAAATCACAGCGGCAAAACGTTTGGTAGCTATTGAAGCCGACCTTAAAGAAACCGCTGAAGAAAAAGCTAAAGAAATTATCGTAACCGCAATGCAGAGAATAGCCTCTGACAGCGTTGCAGAAAAAACAGTTTCCGTTGTAGACCTTCCCAACGATGAAATGAAAGGCAGAATTATCGGACGTGAAGGTAGAAATATCAGAACAATCGAAACACTTGCAGGTGTTGACCTTATTATCGACGATACTTCAGATGCTATTACAATCTCCACTTTCGACCCAACGAGAAGAGAAATTGCAAGAATTGCTCTTGAAAACCTTGTAGCAGATGGAAGAATCCATCCATCGCGCATTGAAGAAATGATAGAAAAGAGTCGCAAAGAGGTAGAAAACACAATCAAAAAAGAAGGTGAACAAGCCACATACGAAACAGGTGTTCACGGTGTTAACTCCGAGCTTATCAAAACGCTAGGTAAACTTAAATTCCGTACAAGCTACGGTCAGAACGTTCTCCGACATTCTATCGAAGTTGCACACCTTTCAGGTATGATAGCAAAAGAGCTTGGCGTTGATGCTTATATAGCCAAACGTGCAGGTCTTCTTCATGATATCGGCAAGGCAACAAGCCAGGAAGCAGGCGGCTCACACGTTCAAATCGGCGTAGAACTTGCTAAAAAATACAAGGAAAACAAAGACGTTGTACATGCAATTGAAGCGCACCACGGTGACGTTGAAGCAAAGAGCGTTTACGCTATAATCGTTCAGGTTGCAGACGCTATATCCGCGGCAAGACCAGGTGCAAGAAGAGATAACCTTGAAAACTACATTCGCAGATTACAAAGACTTGAAGAAATTGCAACAGGCTTTGAAGGTATTGAAAAAGCATTCGCAATTCAAGCGGGAAGAGAAATTCGCGTTCTCGTAAATCCCGAAATGATAAGCGATGCAGACATGATACTCAAAGCAAGAGATATTGCAACAAAAATAGAAGAAGAATTGGAATATCCGGGTCAAGTTAAGATAAACATGATAAGAGAAACGAGAGTTTTCGATTATGCCAAATAATTCTTTGGTTGTTCTTACGCTGGGAGATGTTACAGGACAAGCAGCTTTGGATTACGTTTGCTCAAAGCTTCGCAAAATAAAGCTTTTATACGGTGCAGACGTTGTTATAGTCAACGGCGAAAACGCTTCAAAAAGCGGTGGTTTAGACGGTGAAGACGCCAAACGATTGCTCAATTCGGGAGCAGACGTTGTTACAGGCGGAAATCACACTTTAAGAGGCAGAAGAATTTCAGAAGCCATGGAAGAATATCCCGAAATTATTCGTCCTTTAAACTTTCAGGAATCATGTCCGGGAAAAGGATACGTTGTAATAACCGTTAAAAACGGATTAAAGCTTTTGGTTTTAAACGTGGCGGGTCAAGTATATATGGACCCTGCAGATTCTCCCTTTGCTTGCACAGACAGATTATTATCCAACGTTAAATATGATTATTCCATTGCCGACTTCCACGGAGAAGCGACAAGTGAAAAAGCGGCTTTTGCCAGATATTTTGACGGAAGAATCAATTTTATATTCGGAACGCATACTCACGTTCAAACAGCAGATGAAACTTATCTTCCGAAAGGAAGTGGTTTTATTACCGATTTGGGAATGTGTGGCCCTATAGATTCCATTTTAGGAACAGACCCGCAAGTGATTATTAACCGAATGGTAAAAAGAGAGCTTGCCCCTTTCACAAAAGCAACAGGCTCAATAAAAATCTGCGGTGCGGCAGTTACAATCAACACAAGCACAGGATACGTTACTGAAATTAAACGAATCCAGTTTTCAGAATAATTTCCATTTTCAATAGCGAGGTTTATTTAATGAAAAGTATTTTTAAAAAATGTCTTTCTGCTATAGGCGCAGTTTTCGCTCTTTCAGCAGTTTCATTAACTGCTTTTGCAGAAGGCTCTGCTGCTGATAATTCTGCAGTTCCCCAACAATCTCCAACCACTTCCCTTTTGTCTTATGGTGTTATGATTGTTGTTTTCCTTTTGGTTGGATATTTCTTTTTAATCCGCCCCGAAAAGAAGCGTAAAAAAGAAGCTCAAGATTTGAGAGATAACTTAAAACCGGGAAACAGAATAACAACTATTGGCGGTATAGTTGGTACCGTTGAAAAAGTTACTGATGAAGAAATTTTTCTTACAAACGGTTTAGTTCTTAAGCGTTGGGCTCTTCGTTCTATTGACGAAGTTGCTCCCGAAGGAAGCTCTGCTGTTACCTATTACGAAGAAGACGAAGAAACCGAAAGCAAATAATTAAAAATTGTTTGCAAAATAGTTACTTCTCATAAGAAGAACAACAAACTCCGACAGATTTTAAACGTCTGTCGGAGTTTTATTTATTATGGATTTTCTATTTTCATTTTCGCCTTTGTTTAGCAAAAGCAAAGGAAAACGCGCATTCACTATTATTTGACTTTTATAATTTACCAGCGGAAATTTTTTCCCGACATCACCCTTGAAAGTAAGCTTTTCAAAGCTCCCTCAACGTTAATAGGCAGAGCTGATGCATCAACTATGTATTGTCTGTCATCTGAAAGGAATAAATACACATCCCCGTCATTATATATAACCTTTTTTACGTTGGAATAGTCAATCCATTCTGTTTTTTCTTCCACGCCCTTTTTTGAAGCCACACGAAAGCCTTCTTCATCAAACATAAGCATAACCGATGCATTATATAGAGGGTCTTTTTTGCAAACCAAAAAAGGCAGAAGAATCATCGTTACAGAAAAAGCTACATTTATAAATGATAAAAAAGCACATTGACCGTATAATATTTTACCGTCGGAAAATGCAAGCATCATTACTATGGAAACAACGTTTGCTAAAACAAGAATAATCCATATCCACGTTTTATTCCATAAATCGTATTTCTTCAGTTTTATCATTTTTTCGCGAGTATAATCCAAGCTCACTACTATAGGCATAATGTTTCCCCTTTATTCAATTAGTCCCGTATCGCTTTCGCAATACGGGACTTTGACTATTTATAAATTACCAATTCAACTTCTGTCAGACCGCGACTTTGGACTAATTTCATACTACTAATGTGTCTGTTCTTCAGAAAAGTAAACCATCGAGTGATGTTTTAAACTTTATACTAAAGTAGACGTGACATTAGCTGTCCGCAAGGAATTAGTTGAATTTTCTTCTGGAAACGATAACTGCACCTGCAAGGGAGATAGCTGCTACAAGAGCAACCACAGCAAAACCTGCATCACCAGGGTTTTCGTTTTCATCGGGGTTAACTGCTCCACCGGAAGCGCCACCACCGATAACTTCGATTTCACCAAGAGTGAGAACGTATTCTTTGCTTGTGAGAGTAACTCTAACGTATTTAGCTGTTACATCTTTTGCAAGAGCGTATTCAATGTTAAATGTGTTAGCAACTTCTGTTTCAACTTCTGCGTATGTGTAATCATCAGCAGAAAGCTTTGTGAAAGAAGAACCGTTGTTGGACACTTCGATAATAACGTCTGCAAATTGACGGTTTCCATTGATAACAACGCCGTCGAATCTGATTTTGTTGATGTCTGTGCATTTTTTGCCGAGGTTAATTGTTATTGTGTTGGTAACTTTTGAGCCTGCAAAAGCAACTGTTTCAAAAGGAGTTTCAGATGTAGGAATAATTCCGTCTGTAAGCATTTCACCATTGTCGGTTTTGCTTGCATCAAGATATTTGAGAGCGCCTTCGATTGTGTATTTTTTGCCTGCTGCATAGTTTACTTCAACAGGGTCTTCAAGCATATCTTCTGTAACCTGAACAAGAACGATAACAAAAGCTGTGGGGTTTGTTACATCGTAAGTTGCGATTTGAACAGCGGATGTTTCAGGGTTAACAACGATTGCTCTTGTTGCGGAGCAAGCGGGGAAGATAGAAACAGCATAACCTGAAATACTGGTTTCGGGGTCAGAAGCATCTTGGATAAGTGTAACGCCATATCTTTGAGCAGCACTGTCATTACTGTCCCATGCTTTAACGTTAGTTCCGTCAGCATCAAGTCCGTCTTCAATATCGAGAACTTTGCCTGTTGCTTTGTTGGAAATTTTGTATTTTCCGTCTTCTTTAAGTTCGAATTTCCAAACCAATTCGCTAAGGAGTTTTGTTTCTTCTGTAACAGGAACTGCTGTTACGAAATCATTTTCTACTGCCCAAATTTTTCCTTCAGCAGAAGCAACTACGAAATATTTGCCATCGAAAGGATCAGCAGGAACTACGGGAGCTTCAGAGCCGTCTTCAGAAGCTTCTTCAGAAACTTCTTCGGAGGATTCTTCAGAAACTACGGGAGCTTCAGAAGATTCTTCTGTAACAATAGCTTCACCTCCAACAACCTGAATTTCATTCATAAGAAGAACCCATTTGTTGCTATATACGGTAAGTTTAACGTAACGAGCTTTGAGGTCGGAAGAGAAGTTGTAGATATAGTTGTAATAACCCATATCGTCGCCTTCTGCCCAAACTTCTTTTTCCATTGTGTATTTAGCTACTTTGAAATCGGAACCGTTTGTGGATGTTTCAATACGAGCTTTGTCACGGCAGAAGCCTCTGTTTCCCGCTTCAAAAGCATCGGAGTCACGAACGTTGATGATAACTTTGCTGATATCACTGTAGGATTTGCCAAGGTCAATAGTAAGAGTTACTACTTTAGCTGTACCTGTAATACCAACAGACTTTCCGCCTTCTTCAGCGTAGGGGAGAACACCGTCTGTGAGAATTTTTCCATCGTCTGCTGTGCCGGCTAAATATGCATATTCTTCAGCATAAGCATAGGATTTACCATAAGCATAGTTTTTTTCGCCTTGTGCAAGGTTTGCATTTTCGCCTTCAGCCATAACTGTAAAGGAGAAAGTTGCCAAAACCATAACAAGAGTTAAAAGAATTGCGGTTATCTTTTTCATTGGAATTGCCTCCTAAAATATTAATTTTTTCCGCAATGTCATTATACTATAGCTTTTTTTATTTGTCAATAGGATTTTTGGCTAAAATAGTGATTTTTGCACATATTATTTCCAATTGTTAATCTCTTTTTCACAAATTGTTTTTTGTTCCCGTTCTGTTGTTTTATCCTTACTTTATTTAAAGGGAATTTAATCTTTTCAATAACCATATACGAGCAAAAGCACGAAAGAGATATCCACAAATATAAGCTTTTTTAAAGATGGATTTTCATAAGTTTATCTCCTTGTGTTTTATATTTTAAAGTTTATAAAACATAAAAATTCAGCTTTGGTAATCAGACAATCTTTAGTTTTATCAGCCTTTAAAAGAAATAAAGCCCTGTAAAAATCGTTACGCTTTTTACAGGGCTTTTATTATTGTCCGTTCACACGGTCATTTTGCATAGAATTACTTAATTGTAATTATGAAATCGGAACCGTATTCAGCAGTTTTTAATTATTTGCTGTTCTTTTTCTTGAGAACAACTACTACAGCTGCAATAACGATAACTGCTACAACGCCGATAACTACGAAAGGAACGATGCTTCCCTTGTCTTCGTCTTTATCATCTGCTTTGGATTCTTCAGCTTTAGATTCGGTTTTGGATTCTTCTGTAGATTCAGCAGCAGATTCAACAGTAGATTCTACTGTGGATTCAGCAGCAGATTCTTCAGATGTAGCGTCTGTAGATTCAGCTACGGATTCAGTAGCAGATTCTTCAGATGTAGCTTCGGAAGCAGCTTCGGAAGTTTCTTCAGAAACGTCTTCGATAACTTCTTTAACAGTGATTTCGAACTGTTGGTTGGGGTTTGTTGCAACGAAGTCGCAAAGCTGTGCATTGAAGTTAACAGCGTTAACGTCAATAACCTGATTTTCAGAGTGGTTAGGTCTTGCAAGATATTTCAAGCAATATTCATAGAAATAGAATGTCTGGCATTCGTGTCCTTCGCCTTCATCAACAACCATGATATTTGCGATATCGCCTTCTGCTTCTGTTTCAGCTGTAAGGCATCTTCCGTCGAGTTTACTTGTGATTTTGTATGCTTCGCCAACTTTTTCGAATTTCCAAAGTTGAGAGTCATCACCAGTTGTTGTGTCAGCCCAAACATTGTAATTACCATCGTTTGTAAGAGCTTTACCTTCAAAAGGAAGAACGATTGTTGCATAGAATGCATCACCGAAATCTTGAGGCGCCTTATTAAGAGGGGAATCATCAGCACTTGCTGTGATGGAAAGAGAAGCGATTACCGCTGTGAAAAGAACGAGGGAAAGCATTACGGATAAAAGCTTCTTGATAGATGTCTTTTTCATAAGTAAATCTCCTTATATTTTTTTCCAAAAGCTTTACACCTTAGGATAATACGTATTCTATCACAAAAACACATTATTGTCAATAACCTCGCGCGAAATCTACACAAAAATTCAAAAAGGTGATATTTTATTAACAAAAGATGTTCTTTGTGTATCTTAACATCAAAAAAACGGAAACCGCTTCTTTGAAAAGGGTTTCCGTTTTGCAATTATTTTATAATACAATCAGGTAATCTTATTGAGCAGCTGCATCAATGATAGCTACAAAGTCGGGAGCTTTAAGAGAAGCACCGCCGATGAGTCCGCCATCAACGTTTTTCTTTGAAAGAAGTTCAGCAGCATTCTTTGCATTCATAGAGCCACCGTATTGGATAGTTGTTGCTTCTGCAACGTCGTTTCCGTAAAGCTTAGCAAGAACGCCTCTGATGATAGCGCAAACTTCTTCTGCTTGGTCAGCAGTAGCAGTTTTGCCTGTTCCGATAGCCCAAACGGGTTCGTATGCGATGATGATATTTTTCATATCTTCTGCAGAAACGCCGAGAAGGTCAACTTTTGTTTGCATGGAAACGATTTCTTCTGTGATTCCTTGTTCTCTCTGTTCAAGAACTTCGCCAACACAAAGAATTACTTTGAGTCCGTTTGCAAGTGCTGCTTTAACTCTTGCATTTACTGTGTTGTCTGTTTCACCGAAGTATTGTCTTCTTTCGCTATGTCCAATGATAACATATTCAACGCCAGCTTCTTTAAGCATTGCGCCGGAAATTTCGCCTGTGAAAGCTCCTTTTTCTGCCCAGTGGATATTTTGTGCAGAAATTTTGATATTGCTTCCTTCAGCAGCTGCAATAGCGGCTGAAATGGAGGTGAAAGGAACACCAGCGATGATTTCGCAATATGATGTGTCTTTTCCTGCAAGCTCTGCTTTGATAGCGTTGATAAGTGCTGTTGCCTCTGCGGCAGTATTGTTCATTTTCCAGTTACCAGCGATAACTGCTCTTCTTTTGGATTTATCCATTTTTATTATCCTTTCGTGATATCTTTTTCTTATTTATCGTTAAGACATGCAATACCAGGGAGTTCAAGTCCTTCGAGGAATTCGAGGGATGCACCGCCACCTGTGGAAACGTGAGTAATTTTGTCTTTGTATCCGAATTTTTCTACTGCTGCTGCACTGTCACCACCGCCAATAATAGAGATAGCATCAGAAGCTGCAACTGCTTCTGCAACTGCTTTTGTACCAATTGCAAAGTTGTCAAATTCGAAAACGCCCATAGGTCCGTTCCAGATTACAGTACCTGCATTTTTGATAGCCGCAGAGAAAGAAGCTATTGTTTCTGCACCGATATCAAGGCCCATGTAGTCTTCAGGGATTTCTTTTGTCTTGAAGGTTGTAGCAGGAGAATCATTAGAAAATTCTTTTGCACAAACTGTATCTGTGGGGAGAAGAAGATTTACGTTTTTAGCTTTTGCTTTTGCAACAAGTTCGCAAGCAAGATCAAGCTTGTCTGCTTCGCAAAGGGATTTACCAATTTCGCCGCCCTGTGCTTTTACGAAAGTATAAGCCATACCGCCGCCGATAATGAGAGTATCAACTTTTTCAAGAAGATTGTTGATTACACCGATTTTATCAGAAACCTTTGCACCACCCAAAATTGCAACGAAAGGACGTTTGGGTGTTTCAAGAGCTCCACCCATGATTTTGATTTCTTTCTGAATAAGGTATCCGCAAACTGCAGGGAGATAGTCAGCAACACCCGCTGTGGAAGCATGTGCTCTGTGAGCTGTTCCGAAAGCATCGTTTACGTAAATTTCAGCAAGAGATGCCAATTTTTTGGAAAATTCTGCATCATTCTTTTCTTCTTCTTTGTGGAAACGAACGTTTTCAAGAAGCATAACGTCGCCATTGCCAAGAGCAGCAGCTTTCGCAACAGCATCTTCGCCTACAACGTCTTTTGCGAGAGCAACTTCTTTGCCCAAGATTTCGGAAAGTCTTTTTGCTACGGGAGCAAGAGTATATTTCATGTTAAATTCTCCCTTGGGTCTGCCGAGGTGAGAACAAAGAATAACTTTTGCACCGTTATCTACCAAATATTTGATAGTGGGCATTGCTCCAACGATTCTGTTTTCGTCGGTAATTCTTTCTCCGTCAAGGGGAACGTTAAAGTCACATCTTACAAGGACTTTTTTTCCTGTTACATTGATATCTTCAATGCTTTTTTTGTTCATGTTCATAGGTATAAACCTCCTAAAAAAT
>JAZRPU010000074.1:0-2461 GCA_045649365.1 Eubacteriales bacterium
GATACATGCTTATATCTGTAAAGCCCGGCAAAGTATTTATCTCATTAAAGTATATTTTATCTCCGTCAACAAAAAAATCTATTCTTCCAAAGCCTTTGCAATTAAGCAACACAAAAACTCGTTTAGCAATTTCTTTAAGGCGTTTTTCCACATCTTCATCAAGCTTTGCGGGAATATGAAGAACTGCTGTGTTGTTTACGTATTTTGAATCAAAATCATAAAATCCGTCTTGAGTTACAATCTCTCCCGGAGAAGATATAAAAATTTCATCTTCTTCCAAAGCGGCAAGCTCTATTTCTCTGCCTTTTATGTATTTTTCTATCAATATTTTCCCACCGTGAGAAAAAGCGTTTTTAACAGCTTCGCAAAGCTCTTTTCTGTTTTGAGCCATTGCAGTTCCGTAGGAAGAGCCTTCAGAGGCGGGCTTTACAAACATGGGATATGAAAGCTTTTCTTCACAAGCTTCAATAAAGCTTTCGTTGAAGCTTTCGGAATCGGAACAAAGCCAATCAACAACAGGAACTCCCCCTTTTTCGCAAAGCTCTTTGGCAACTTCCTTATCCATACAGCATGCGGAAGATAAAATTCCACATCCGACAAAAGGAATGCCCGCCAGAGAAAAAAGTCCTTGAAGCGCTCCGTCTTCTCCGCCCTTTCCATGAATAATAGGAAATACCGCGTCTATTCTCAACGTATCAAATTTCATGTTTGCTTTGTCGAAAAGGAACAATCCATGCTGAACAGTACAAGGAGAAATTACTGCAGGTATAAGATTCTCCTTATCATATTCCCAAGTTCCATCTTTTACCTTTTCATTTTCTCCGTTGTAAACAAACCAAACTCCCTTTTGAGTTATTCCGATTTTAACAACGTTAAACAATTCTGTGGATATATTTTTCAAAACAGAATAAGCAGAAAGCAACGAGATTCCATATTCGGAAGAAGTGCCTCCAAAAACAAGCGCAACGTTTTTTTTATCAGCCATGAATAATTCCTTTCAAAAATCATCAGTAAATCAACGATGAATCGTATCACGCATATATATGCCGATACATATTGCATTATACATCAAACAAACAAAAAAGTAAATACTTTTTTATTAAAATATAATTTTCTCCAAAATATACGAATTTTCGCATAATGCTAAAATGACATAATTAGAAAGTCATTTTCAAAGCAAAAAGAGCTACAAACAGAAAAAACCGCAAACGCGGTTTTTTCTTTCCTTATTTATTGAACGTGTTAATTCTATCGATTTAACTATCAAGAGTTATATTTCTCTCTTTTTGCGCTCACAGCTTTTTTACATTCCCGATTAAAAGGGGATAGGAAAAAATGTTGTGATTGGAAAAATAGCGCCCGAAGCTGTACCGACGTACTGCGAGAGGCGATATTTTTTCAAAGCAAAAAGAGCTGCAAACAGAAAAAACCGCAAACGCGGTTTTTTCTTCCCTTATTTATTGAACGTGTTAATTCTATCGATTTAACTATCAAGAGTTATATTTCTCTCTTTTTGCGCTCACAGCTTTTTTTACATTCCCTTTTTAGTAGATACTGTTGATTCCTAGAAAATGCGACTTAACGTTCAGATAGTCTGTAACATCCACCTCACCGCTTCTATCAACGTCGGCAGCAAGAAGATATTTAGCCTCTAAAGTTACTTTTTTCAAGAAACAGCCTTTAATTACAACGTAGTCTGTTGAGTCAAGCTCTCCTGTTCCGTTAACGTCACCTGCAATTATAATCGTTGCACTTTCACCCAAACCTTCAGCAGCGGTAACAACGTAGCCAGTGGCAACGTTTGAGCTTAATCCGTTGGAAGTGATTTTCACATTGCCCTCAAATTTAGCAGCTACCTCTGATGCTGTCAGACCAATAGGAAGTCCGAAAACGAATCCGTTTGAAACTGTAATTCCGCTTTCTACGGGAATAAGTTCATAGGAAACGTCTATTGCAGTTGAAGAGCAAGTAGACCCATTTGCATAAACCTCTGTAAGCTTTTTATTATTAGAAGAGCCTGGGTCTGTTCCTCTGCAGTTGATAGCTTCAAAGTTATACGTTCCTGAAGAAAGATTTGCAGTAAATTCTATTTTAAATACCAATTCGCTATCTTTTTTCACACCGTCGCCATTTTCAGCGGTTTTGTGAGCAAAGCGCATGTAAACTCTTCCGTTTTTAGTATCGCAATACGTTCCGATATCTTCCCAAAGGAATCCTGAAGAATCTTTGGGTGCAGTTTTAACGTAATTTGCTGTAAGGTCAGTTCCCGAAGGATAAACGGGAGTGAAAGCACCAACATTGTAGTTCACAACAAAGTCAACAGCAACTATTCCGTATGTTGCGGTTACATTTTTAACAGTGCAGATAAGCTCGAACTTCTGACCTTTTTTAAACGTGCTTGGAGAAGAAAGAACTATGTCAAATTTAGGAGTTGGGTCTATAGGGTCAGGAATAACTATAG
>JAZRPU010000075.1:0-1703 GCA_045649365.1 Eubacteriales bacterium
ATGACCAAAGAAACAATCGCTCATAACTGTGAATGCTTTAAAAAACAGATGAGTCGTTTTATAGATTTTTCCGAAGGAAAAGCTATAATGGTTAATAATGCAGATTGGCTTCTTGACCTTAACTACGTTGAAGTTCTTAGAGAAGTTGGTGCTTGCTTCAGCGTTAACAGAATGCTGACTGCTGAATGTTATAAACAAAGAATGGAAAAAGGTCTTTCTTTCCTTGAATTTAACTACATGATAATGCAAAGCTACGATTTCTATGCTTTGTATCAAAAATATGGTTGTAACATGCAGTTCGGTGGCGATGACCAATGGAGTAATATGCTCGGGGGCACCGAATTAATCAGAAGAAAATTAGGAAAAGATGCTTATGCAATGACAATAACTCTCCTTCTTAATTCAGAGGGAAAGAAAATGGGTAAAACACAAAGCGGCGCTGTTTGGCTCGACCCGCAAAAAACATCTCCTTACGATTTCTACCAATATTGGAGAAACGTTGATGATGCAGACGTGCTTAATTGTATTCGCATGTTAACATTCCTTCCAATGGAAGAGATCGAAGCTATGAATTCATGGCAAGGAAGCGAGCTTAATAAGGCAAAAGAAATTCTTGCTTACGAACTTACAAAGCTTGTTCATGGCGACGAAGAAGCAGAAAAAGCGCAAAACGCTGCAAGAGCTGTTTTTGGAAAAGGTGATTCCGCAAATATGCCTTTCGTTACACTTTCAGAAAATGATTTTGTTGATGGAAGCATTGATATATTAAGCATGCTCTTGAGTTCGGGACTCGTTCCATCAAAATCTGATGCTAGAAGAGCTGTTGAACAAGGCGGCGTTACTGTTGACGGTGAAAAAGTAACCGATATTAAGAAAAGATATGATAGCTGCATGTTTGATAATGGTATAGTACTCAAAAGAGGAAAGAAAAATTTTATCAAACTTGTAAAATAATCGAATTTTAAAAACCTGAAGGGCAGTTATTATTTAAAACCGCCCTTCTTTCAGTATAATAACGATTAACTCAATTTCCACAGGATGTATATTCAATTATGAAAAATATTGTTTTTTTTGACACGACACTTAGAGATGGAGAACAAATGGCAGGTGTTAATATAAGCATCTCCGATAAAATCAGAATAGCAAATTTGCTCTCCGATATGGGTGTGAGCATTATAGAAGCGGGATTTCCTTGCTCCTCTAAAAATGATTTTACTGCAACGTCAAAAATAGCTACAGCATTGAAAGGCTGTTCAGTTGCAGGACTTTCCAGAGCATCCTTTAGTGACATTGATGTATGTTGGGATGCCATAAAAAATTCAGAAAGTCCCAGAATTCATGTTTTTGTAGCTACAAGCGACATCCATCTTAAATATAAGCTAAAAAAATCAAGAGATGAAATTCTCGATATGATTGCACAAACCGTTTCCTATGCAAAAAAATATTGTTCAGACGTTCAGTTTTCAGCGGAAGATGCATCGAGAACAGATAATGATTTTTTAGTTAAAGCATTTGAAACAGCAATTTATTCCGGTGCTAAAACGGTAAATATTGCAGATACTGTTGGTTATGCTCTCCCATCTGAATTTGAAAGAAAAATAAAATACGTTTATGAAAACACATCGGGAATGGAAAAAGCATCATTAGCTGTACATTGCCACAATGATTTGGGACTTGCAGTTTCAAACACTTTAGCAGGTATA
>JAZRPU010000076.1:0-2817 GCA_045649365.1 Eubacteriales bacterium
CAAAGGTGTAATATCAATTTCAAACGCTACCCACACAGCTCTTAAAACTTTAGGTGATAGCTTTGAAACAACAATTTATTTTTTAACTGCCAAAGACTTGCTTGAATCTTCTTCTGAAGAAAAAATATATATGGTGCATGAATTAGTTCAGGAATATGCCCGTCAATATCCCGATTGTATCAAAATCGAATATAAAGACCTTAATAAAGATATGGCTTTTCTTGAGAAATTCAAAACTCAAGCACAGTCCACTTTAACCTCCGATAAAATTATCGTTGAAGGAAAGTATCACTCTAAAATATACGCTTTTTCTGCATTTTTTGTAAAGGATGAAGATACAGGTGAATATTTCGCTTTCCAGGGTGAATTAAAAATGACCTCCGCGATACTTCAAACCTCTATGAATGAACAACCCATCGCTCTTTTCACCACAGGACACGGTGAAACAGTTAATGGTGTTTTAAGTGGAGAAGACACAAGCGTTATTTATGAATACGACGTTATTGACATTAACGATGAAAAGCTTTATGCCGAACTTGTTGATGCTGTTCCTATTTATCAAATGCTTGATAACTCGGGATTTAAAATCAGAGCTATAGATTTATCTATTGAAGATATACCTGAAAATACTGACTTGATTGTAATCAGTAACCCCAAAAGCGATTTTCAAGGATATTCAAAAGATCTTTCTGCTGACACCAAAACAGAAATTAACAAGATAGATGATTTTGTTAATAGTTTTAAAAGTCTTGCAGTTATTGTAGGTGACAGCACGCCCGCCAGCATGCCAAATCTCACAGAGCTTCTTTGGGAAGAATACGGTTTAGGATTTGAAGCAAATCATAAAATTCAAGATGTGAACAACTGTGTTCTTACAGGAAGCATTAACGGATATGACGGATATAGTGTTATCGGTGAATATGCAAGCGGAAAAAATTCTTTGGAATATGCAATACTTTCCAACGTTAGCTCCACTTCAATTAAGACTGTTTTCAGAGATCCTGTTAAAATTAAAGTGGATCCAGCGTTAAAAGGTGCCGCAGTTTCTGTTTATACTTCTGACGATGCCAAAGTATATGCAAATAACGAAGAAGTTGATTCTGGCTCCTTCCCTCTCATCGGGGTTTTTTGTAACTATGAATTTGGTGCAAACAACGTTATGGAATACAAAAGAGTATTTCTTATTGGCTCTGATGAATTTCTTTCACCAATGTATACAAGTGGTGAATACGGAAATCCATATATATTCTATGGAATGGCACGTGCCGCTACAAACAATGATATAATTCCCGATGAAATTAATTACGTTAAATTGGATAATGAAGCTTTGAACGCCGAACTTCTCACAAGCGACGTTGCTCAAAAATGGGCACTCAGAGTTTCTCTCTACATTCCCGCTGTTATTCTTGTTGTGGGCGGAATTGTATGGCTCAGGAGGCGTCATTTATAATGAGTTTAAACAAAAGAATCAAATCCATTATAATAATTTCACTTTTGTCTGCCTTAGTTGTATGTGGATACTATCTCGTAACATACATTCTTGGAATGGGAAACGTTACCACGGAATACAAATACACAGACGAACAAACTAAATATTTAAAAGATTCAGACAAAATTGACGTATATATATTTACACCTGAATTCAAGTTCTATTCTAAAGAAGCTTCAGAAGAATCTGATGAAAAAGGTTTTTCTTTACCATCTGCATCAAATTTAGGTGAAAAAATCGGTGCTTCAATCAGAGAAGCAATTGCCCGTAAAGGTCTTGCAGAAGACGATGGCACAAGAGCAGATGAATATGAAACCGTAATAAACGGCTTCATGGAAACATTGGATTCAATATCAAGCAAAATTGAATTTCATCATGATGAAAAAGGAAAATTCGCAAAAGAATTTCAAATTAGCGAAAACGTTATTCTTTTCAAAAATGGTGATAGAATTGAAAAAATACCCTATGATTCCTTTTTTGCAACATTGGAGAATGGAACGAAATTTGCATTTGACAGAAATAAAGTTGTCAACATTGTAAAATCATTCAATAACGATTCTGAAAGCACAACACCCTCTTTGTTTGCATTGAATGGATATGATATTGATGGTGATACCATAAGTAATATAACGGGAAAAGCTTTTGTTTTTCCAGCTATCACATCCAGATACGATGTTGAATACATGCGCGTTAAAAATCAAAAAGGAACATTTTCTATTCTTCAAGACACAAAAACAGGAAATTTCTATTTTAACGATGCAGTTACTTTAGCTTATGATTCTGAAAAATTTTCCCAAATGCTTATGTCGGGTATCTACATGCTTTCTACGGGCAAAGTAGAGAATCCCGTTGCATTATCTGAATACGGTTTGGAAAATGAAGAAACTGCAACTGCCGTTATCGAAATATTAAAAAAAGACGGCGAACTTCACAAGGTTATTATTGGAAATAAAACATTAGACGGAAAAGGATATTACGCGAGGTATTATAAAAAAGACATAATTTATATAATCGGAAGTAATATAGAAAATAGTCTTCTCCTTTCTGCCATGGACTTCCTCAAAACAAATCTTGTTCACACCGTATCAACAGTCGAAGGGGTTTATTCCATTGATGACATTAACGTTAAATTCTTAAAAGAAGGTAAAACATTAAACGTTGTTCTTCTTGAAGATGGCGATGATGACGGAAGCCAAGTTTTCAGTATATGGAAAATCTTATCTCCCGAAGAGCTTATCCCCATGGGAAAAGAGTTTGGCAACCCCAACTCATCAGCGTTTACAGAATATATACAAAGCGCTGCTACTCTTGCATCAGAAAAAATTGTT
>JAZRPU010000077.1:0-5757 GCA_045649365.1 Eubacteriales bacterium
AACATGAAATCCATCTGGCTCACTCAATTTGACCTTTCAACTATATGGGCATCTTCTTCTGCTTCTACTTTCAGAGCTAACATAAAGGGCGTTCTTCAGACTTGTGCAAATAACGGATTCAATACTGTTTTCGTTCAATGCCGTCCTAACGGAGATGCTACGTATAAATCAAGTCTTTTCCCTTGGTCAAAATATGTTTTCGATTATAACGTTGGTTATTCATCCACAGCAACAAAGAGCTATGACCCCCTTGCAATTACCATTGAAGAAGGTCACAAGCTTAATCTTTCCGTTCATGCATGGATTAACCCCTTAAGACTTATGTCTACGTCGGAAATCACAAAGATTTCCAACAATTACAAAATTAAGGAATGGTATAATTCCAAGAGAGGAACTTACGTTGTAGAGGTAAACGGATATTATTATCTTAATCCCGCTTATGCAGAAGTTCGTCAGCTCATTATCGACGGTGCAAAGGAAATAATGCAGAACTACGACGTTGACGGAATGCATATTGACGACTATTTCTATCCCACAACTGCTTCATCCTTTGACAGCGCAGCTTTCAAGGCAAGCGGATTCCAGAACGTTTATAATTTCAGACGCTATAACATGAACCTTTTGGTATCGGGTATCTATTCTGCAACAAAGGCAATTGATATAGACCTTATCTTCGGTGCTTCTCCCGCAGGTAACCCTTCTACTGTAACGAATACTCATTGTGCGGATGTTGGACTCTGGTGCTCCAGCTCCAATTATATCGACTACATAATGCCTCAACTTTATTACGGATTCAACCATCCGTCTGCTCCATTCACTTCTATGGCACAGGAATGGTCAAATATTGTAACTTCTTCCACGGTTAAATATTACGTTGCATTGGGTCTTTACAAAGCAACAGACCCTTCAAACAACAGTACACCTTATGATGGAAATGAATGGTATAATTCCAACGATATAATTAAAAGACAGATAGAGTATTGTAATAACAGCTTGCCCAAATGTAAAGGTATAGCAATATTCAGCTATGCAGACCTTATAAGCGGCACAGCAGACGTTAGCAGTATGGTGCCCGCACTCAAAGCATTTTCCAACTGATAATTAAGTTAACAACGGGGCTGTAGAAAACAACGTTTTTTACAGCCCTTAATATAGTGAGGAGTTTTTTTATTATGAAAGCATACGTACTTTTTTCCTCTTCGGGCGGAAATTGTACATATATAAAAAACGAAAAGGAAGAAATCCTTATTGATGCGGGCTTATCTGCAAAGCAGATATCCGATAGCTTGTTGAAGCTGGGGACAAAGCTTTCAAACATATCTTCAATATTCATAACTCATGAGCATATAGACCATATAAAAGCTTTGAACGTTATTTGCAGACATCATAGAATCCCTGTATATGCTCCCGTGGAAAGCATTGATTATATATCAAAAAATATGCCTTGGACAGAGGATTTGCTTGTGGAAAACAGCGGCGGAGCTGTTTGGGAGCTGGACACTATGAGAATTATTTCATATAACACCCCTCATGATTCCTTGGGAAGCTTATGCTTCAGAATAGAAACGGGAAGCGAAACCTTGGGGTATGCTACGGATATCGGACATTTGACCGATGACGTTAAACGGGCATTGTTGGGGTGTGAAAACGTTGTTATAGAATCAAACTATGACCCCTATATGCTTAAAAACGGACAATATCCCTATTCAACTAAACAGCGCATAGCAGGAAACAGAGGGCATTTATCCAACGGAGAATGTGCCGCGTTTCTTCCACAGCTTGTAAAATCGGGAACAAAAAACATTGTTCTTGCCCATTTAAGCGTTAATAATAATAAACCCCACATAGCCTTGGGCGAAAGCAGAGGTGCTTTGAACGCTTGCGGAATATGTACTAATGAGGAAATAGGGAAGGGCGACATTAGACTTTGCACTGCTTTGCCCGACGGTATAGTAGAAATATTTTAAGGCTTTTAGTATTTTATAAACTTTATATTTTGTGACGGTTTTTTTATGGAGAGAAAAAAATTAAGATTATACAAAGAAGCAATAAGAACTGAAATATTAAGAAGCTACAGAGTTATTGAATATCTGGATTTCTCTCAAATGGCGGGCTCTCTGCCTGCTGAAGTAATTGAGGGATACGTTTTAAATGACTTGGAAACATACGAATATTTTGCTGTTTTCAAGTTTCAGAGCACTTCGGAGATTCCTATTGCTGAAATGGGGATTTGCCTTTACCTTTACAGCAATTCTCCCGTTGCATATAAGAAGCTTGATTTCAAATACCCATCGGGAAACATTGGCTTTGGAATGCAGGAATACATGGACGAAAGCACAAAGGAAGTCATCCCGAAAAAGCAACCCGAAGAATTTATTAATTACGGTGAGATATTCGGCTCTTACGTTTTAATTCCCTTGCCTAATACTTATTTTACCAAATTAAAGGTAGTTTTTAAATATGCAAGGTTTAAAAATGGGGAGCGCAAAGAATATAACTTCATGTATGGCAAAAATAAACCGAAGAGCTTTAAAACTTACGATGAAGATACTATTTTTGCTTTCAATAACGTTAATATTTACATGAATCAGGAGGAAGAACATCCTACAACGGTAATTCCTCAACAGGGTGAGGTAATGTGGCTTTGCTGTTGCGGTCACAAAAACTTAAATTCCACAGATTTTTGTTCCAGATGCTCAAGAAGTAAAGAGTGGCAGTTGGAAAATATAAACGAAAAAGCTTTGGAAAAAGTAACCAATAATCTGAAGCAAGAGGCTGAAGCATCATATACCCGCATGAAGCGTTCAAAATACGAACGAACAGAGCTGGAGGAAGACCCCGAGGAACGAATGCGCCGAATAGAAGAATATCAAAAGGTGCTTGAAAACGTGGCAAAGCAACAAGCAGAACAAAGCAGAAGAAAATGGATGATTTTCCCGAAAATAATAGCATATTTTGCATTTTTTAATCTTCTTATTTACCTTTTGGGGCTGTTATTAAGGTGAGTGTAATATAATATAGTAAAGGGCTGTAAAACAAGTTTTACAGCTCTTTTTTATATGACTGTTTATATTGATAAAAAAACTCCTGTGACATTAATTCTGCTTTTATACAGAATTTGTGAAATGTCAAAGGAGTTTTTATTTTTGTGAAAAATCAAGAACTTAAGTTTTATTGTCTATATTGTAATTCTAAAGCCTCGTCAATTTTTTCAATAAGTCGTTGAGATAAAATGGCGCATGACTCAATGTGAACTTTGTCATTACCAACGAACATTGTTATCGAGTCGGAGCCTTTCTTTATTCCCTTTATATCGTAAAATCTGTATATCTTCTTGTTACCTAAAAAGGTTGTGTATTGAAAGGTAAGATTATCAAGAATATGTATCCTTTGGTTTGCATAACAAAGAATCGCCATCATTCCAAAAATCAAAAGGCAGGAAAAAATAACAATCCAAAAAACATCTGAATAAAAGATATTTACCGCTATCCCAACAAGTCCCGCAATAACACAAATAACGCCTAATGCCAGAATCCATGCGGGCAAAAACATATCAGCTTTTTCACTTTCAAGATTTGATGTTTTTTTCAAAAGCTTCGTAACAACCTTAAAAATCAAACTGAACAATTAAATTTACCTCGTTGCAAAATGTTATTGAATTATTCCTTCGGTTGCTCATAGGAAACGTTTTTGGGGAGGGGAATACCGCCTAAATGTGGGAATCCCGTTTCGTCGAAGAATACTTTTTGACAATGGCAATGGCGGGGCATTGGCTTTTTCGTCGGGTTTGTATCATGCAGACAATGGTGGCAAATCCAAAGCTCTGTTTTATCGGGAGAATAGAAGAAAGTGGCATGTCCCGGACCGTAGCAATCGTTACCTTTGACAAAAATAGGTTTATCCAGCTTTTTCCATGATTCCGCATCAAGAATATTATCGCCCGTGCATTCAAGAATCCCCATAACGTAATCGTCAAGCCAACAACCGTTTGCAGAATAAACGATAAAAAGTCTATCGTCTTTTTCAATGAAATATGCGCCCTCGTCAATAGGTTGAAGTCTTTCCCAATCCAAGTCGGGTCTTGCTATAATTGTATAATCTCCTATAGGCTCTGTGGGAGATTTCATTTCCTGAATAGCAAGAACTTGTCGCCACTCCTGAACACCGGGAACTAAAGAAAAGCAGATGTAAAGCTTTCCATTTTTCTTGTCTTGATAAATAGTGGGGTCTATGGCAAATAAATCATGATTGATATGTCCGCCAAGCTCGAAACCGTCAAAGGGGTCATCAGTCTTCGCCTTAAGACAAATAACGTGTTTGAAGCCCTTGTTTTCCGCGGTCTGATGTGTGCTTGTGTATATATACCATTTTCCATCGATGAAATGAAGCTCGGGTGCCCAAAGGAATCCGTAAGTATCGTCAGCATCATTTGCTTCATAAATTATTTTTGATTCGCTTCTTGAAAACATCTCAGAGAGCTTTTTTGCTCTGTGCATGGTGAGAGTTTTGTCACCTGTATATATTCCGTAATAATATTTTGTAACGTCACAATATACAATACAAGGGTCTGCTGTGTCCAAAACATCGGACAAAGGATTTTGATATCCGTTTTCAGATTTTTGATATTCAAATTTAAAGCTTTCGTTTCTTTTCATTACAGCCTCTTAATACTCAATTTTTTGACTTGGTATTTTTGATAATGCGGGAAGTGAGTTTTTAAGCTCTTCTTCTGTTTCTTTTCTTGGAATGCTTGTTAACGGGTCATAGAAATATTGATAACAGAAAATAGAAAAGCCTTCAAAGTTCTCCTGCGCGTTCATATACTCATAAGTCTTTTTATAAATATCTTTGTTGTTTATAAATTCGTCGAAATAAATTCCTTCATATCCATAAATCGCATTGGCAAAGGTAAGACCTACCATAAAGTCAACCTCATCACAGCAAAAATCTGACCAAAGCTGATAGGTTTCTGCAAAAGGACAAACGGAATGCTCAAATCCCCAATAAATCTGAGGCATGATATAATCTATATATCCTGTTTCGCCACACCACGTTTCAACGTCGGCATAATGAGAATTTCTTACGTTATTGATATTTCCTGCAGGTGCAATTCCGAAAAGCACCTTGTCATTTTCAGCTTTAACTGCAGAATAGATGCCTGAAACGAGCTTGTTAAGACTTTCATATCTCAATTTTCTGAGGGTCATTGTGGAATCTTTCGCTTTTTCTGTTTTAAGCTCTTGGTCATCCATAGACGTATCTCCGCCGGGATAGAAATAGTCATCCATGTGAACGCCGTCAACGTCGTAATATCTGACAATTTCAGCGGCACCGTCAATGATAAGCTGTCTTACTTCTTCATAATAAACGTTGAAGTAATAGGAGGGCTTGCCTGCATATTCTCCCACGAATAAGTATCTGGATTTAGAGTTATCCTTAAGCCAGCCTGCCATGGGATATGCAGGGTTGAGAAGCTTTGAATCTTCAACAGACATTGCTCTCATGGGGTTTATCCATGCCTGAAAGCTTAAATCTCTCGCATGAGCTTCTTCAATGAGAATTTCCAATGGGTCATAGTCAGCATATTCACCGTATTCACCATTAATGAAATGGGACCAAGGATAATATTCAGAGGGATAAAAGCTGTCTGCGTTAGGGCGTACCTGAACGATAACCGTGTTAAAGCCCAATGCTTTTATATTGTCAAGGGTTGTGCCTACAAATCTTTTGAACGTTGCGCTTGCTCTCTGCTTTGTG
>JAZRPU010000078.1:0-9720 GCA_045649365.1 Eubacteriales bacterium
TAACTGTCGGTCAGGCACTTACAAAGGGTTCAAAGAGTCCCGCTGATATCAAGAGAATTCAGGGACTTGATGCAGTTTATGACTATATTATTCGTGAAACTCACAGCGTTTACCGTTCACAGTCGGTTGATATCAACGATAAGCACGTTGAGATCATTGCACGCCAGATGACAAGAAAGATCAGAATTGACGAGTCCGGTGATACAGATCTTCTTGTTGGCTCACTTATTGATATCGGTGAGTTTGAAGAGGCAAATCTTGCACTTGAAGCAAGAGAAAAGGCTGAGGGTGTAACCCTGCAGAGAGCTGAAGGAACAAGAGAGCTTCTCGGTATTACAAAGGCTGCACTCCAGACAGAATCCTTCCTTTCTGCTTCCTCCTTCCAGGAAACTACCAAGGTTCTTACAGATTCTGCTATCAAGGGTAAGATCGACCATCTTGTTGGTCTTAAGGAAAATGTCATTATCGGTAAGCTTATTCCCGCAGGTACGGGTATGAAGCATTACAACAGAGTTGAAATTGTAAACAACGAGGAAGAAGAGCAAATCAGCGCTTATGACCTTCAATACACTCAACTCCAGTAAAGGTGTGTCAATGTTGTCGGGTCTATGACCCGACAGCGTAGATATAAAAATTTCAAAGAAAGGAGCGATATTGTGCCTACATTTAACCAGCTCGTAAGACAAGGAAGAAAGCAGTCGGTGTGGAAATCCAAAGCCCCTGTTCTTCAAAAGACTTACAACTCTCTTAAGAAGACCATGGTTGATTTGCCCTCCCCTCAAAAGAGAGGCGTTTGCACCAAGGTTGCAATTAAGACACCTAAAAAGCCTAACTCTGCTCAACGTAAAATCGCCAGAGTAAGACTTACCAACGGTCTTGAAGTAACAGCATACATTCCAGGCATCGGTCACAACCTTCAGGAACACTCTGTAGTTCTTATCAGAGGCGGAAGAGTTAAAGACCTCCCTGGTGTGCGTTACCACATCATCCGTGGAACTCTTGATACCAACGGTGTAGCCAAGAGAAACCAATCTCGTTCTAAGTACGGTGCTAAAAGACCTAAAGCTTAAGAAAGAGAAAACCGAAACGGTATTTTTGTTCGTGCTAAGTAGGCTGATATCCTCATGTAATATAAGGATAAGACCCTTTGCACTGACGGAAAGAGATTTTCGAGTACCTGAGAATTCATTCAAAATTTATGAAGGAGGGAAGTAAAGTGCCAAGAAGAGTGCATAATTTCAAAAGAGACGTTTTGCCCGATCCTATGTATAATTCTGTATTGGTAACAAAGCTCATCAACAACATCATGTACGACGGTAAAAAAGGTGTTGCACAGAAGATTGTTTACGATGCTTTTGCAATGGTAGAAGAAAAATCAGGCGAAAACGCATTGGAGCAGTTCCAGAAAGCTCTCGATAACATTATGCCCAATCTTGAAGTAAAGTCTGTTCGTAGAGGCGGTTCTAACTACCAGGTTCCAATGGAAGTAAGACCCGAAAGAAGACAAACTCTTGGACTTCGCTGGCTTGTAACTTATTCAAGAGCAAGAAGCGACAAGCGTATGTCTGACCGTCTTGCAAACGAAATTCTTGACGCAATCAACAACACTGGTTCTGCAGTTAAGAAGAAAGACGATACCCATAGAATGGCTGAAGCAAACAAAGCGTTTGCACATTACAAATGGTAATAACCAGATTGTAAATCTATTGATATTATTTTTCGTCCGGCCCTTATGGGTCGGGCGAAATTTAGAAAAATTAAAGAAGAAAAATAAAGAAAAGAATATGTCGAATTTCGCCAGGTAGACGAGATTTGGCGCAAAATAAAAATAAAAAGTAACAGATAATATTAAAGTAAGGAGAATAATTATGCCCGAATATCCACTTGAGCGTGTGAGAAATATAGGTATAATGGCTCATATTGACGCTGGTAAAACAACTACGTCAGAAAGAATTTTGTTTTATACCAAAAAAACTCATAAAATAGGTGAAACCCACGAAGGCGCTGCTACAATGGACTACATGAAGCAGGAGCAAGAACGTGGTATTACAATCACATCCGCTGCAACTACATGTTTCTGGAAAGACCACAGAATCAACATTATCGATACTCCCGGACACGTTGACTTTACTGTAGAAGTTGAACGTTCCCTCAGAGTTCTTGACGGCGCTGTTGCTGTATTTTGTGCAAAGGGCGGCGTTGAGCCTCAATCTGAAACCGTTTGGCATCAAGCTGAAAAATATAAGGTTCCCAGAATGGCATACGTTAATAAGATGGATATTAACGGAGCTAACTTCTATCGTGTTGTAGACATGATGAAGGAACGTCTTAAGGCAAATGCTGTTCCCATACAGCTTCCTATCGGCGCATCTGAAACCTTTGAAGGCCTTGTTGACCTTGTTGAAATGAAAGCTTACTACTACAGTGGCGCACAAGATGCAGATGCACCTGTAGAAGTAAAAGACATTCCCGCTGATATGCTTGAAAACTGTCAGCTTTACAGAGAAGCTCTTATTGAAGCAGCAGCAGATGCTGACGACGAGCTTATGATGAAATACCTTGAAGGCGAAGAAATTACAAATGACGAACTTAAAGTTGCTATCAGAAAAGCAACTTTGGCAATCAAAATGATTCCCGTTGTTTGCGGAACTTCCTTTAAAAACAAGGGCGTAAGAAAACTTCTTGATGCAGTAGTTGACTACTTGCCTTCTCCCGTTGATATCGGAGCTATCACAGGTGTTAACCCTGACACAAGAGAAGAAGAAACAAGAGATGCAAGCGTAGAAGATCCTTTCTCAGCTTTGATATTCAAAATCGTTTCCGACCCATACGGAAAGCTTTGTTTCTTCCGCGTATATTCCGGTACTGTTAAAGCTGGTGAAACTGTTTACAACTCCAACAATGGCAAACGCGAACGTTTGGGCAGAATCGTGCTTATGCACGCTAACCACAGAGAAGATGTTGAAGAAATCGGTGCAGGTGAAATCGGTGCTATCGTTGGTCTTAAAAACACCACAACAGGTGATACACTCTGTAACGAAAGCAAGCCTATCGTTTTGGGAGCAATTGAATTCCCTGAACCTGTTATCAGAATTGCTATCGAGCCCAAAACAAAAGCAGGTCAAGAAAAAATGGGTATCGCTCTCTCCAAATTGGCAGAAGAAGACCCCTCTTTCCGCACTTATACAGATGAAGAAACAGGACAAACCATTATTGCAGGTATGGGTGAGCTTCACCTTGAAATCATCGTAGATAGACTTCTCCGTGAATTCAGAGTAGAAGCAAACGTTGGTAAACCTCGTGTTTCCTACCGTGAAACAATTACAACCAAAGGCGCAGCAGATGAAAAATTTGTTCGTCAGAGTGGTGGTCACGGTCAGTATGGTCACGTTAAAATCGAAATCGAGCCTAACGAACCAGGCGCAGGATTTACCTTTGAAAGCAAGGTTGTTGGTGGTAACATTCCTAAAGAATATATTCCCGCTGTTGAAGCAGGTATCAAGGGTGCAATGCAAAGCGGTACTCTTGCAGGTTACCCCGTTGTTGACGTTAAGGTAACACTTATTGATGGTTCATATCACGAAGTTGACTCCTCTGAAATGGCATTTAAGATTGCTGGTTCTATGGCTTTCAAAGCAGCTATGAAGAGAGCAAACCCTGTTCTTACTGAACCTATCATGAAAACATCTGTTATCGTTCCCGACGAATATCTCGGCTCTGTTATCGGTGATATCTCCGTTCGTAGAGGTCAGATTTCCGGAACAGACCCCATGGGCGGTGTTCAACAAATTACTGCAAACGTTCCTCTTTCTGAAATGTTTGGTTACTCCAACACTATCCGTTCCATGACACAGGGTAGAGGTCAGTATACAATGGAGCCCAGCCATTTTGCTGAAGTTCCCAAATCAATTCTTGAAAAAATTATTTCAGGAAAAATTGACAATTAATCATACTGTCCTTTGAAATAAATAATTAAACACATTTCTTTCGCGTCAGGGGTTAAAAGAGCTAAAAAATGATTTTTAAGGGTAAAAACACCCATAAAATAACATTTTTTCAGAGATTTTTTTGAAAAACTCTTGACAGCGGAAGAAAATGTGGTATAATACAATTTGATAGCAGATGTAAGTTTTTTGCGCTTATAATGCTTTCAAAAAGAATAAAAAAAATAAAAAAATATACAAGATATCCATTAGGAGGATCAATTTAATGGCAAAGGCAAAATTTGAAAGAAGCAAGCCTCACGTTAATATCGGTACTATCGGACACGTTGACCACGGTAAGACAACTCTTACTGCCGCTATTACAAAAACGCTTGCACTTAAAGACAACTCTATCGAATTCCTCGCATACGATCAGATCGACAATGCTCCCGAAGAAAAAGCAAGAGGTATCACGATCAATACCCGTCACGTTGAATATACAACAGATGCTCGTCACTATGCACACGTTGACTGCCCAGGCCACGCTGACTATGTTAAAAACATGATCACTGGTGCTGCTCAGATGGACGGTGCTATCCTCGTTGTTGCTGCATCCGACGGACCTATGCAACAAACTCGTGAACACATCCTTCTCGCTCGTCAGGTTGGCGTTCCTGCAATGTGCGTATTCATGAACAAATGCGACCTCGTTGACGACGAAGAACTTCTCGAACTCGTTGAAATGGAAATCAGAGATCTTCTCAACCAGTACGAATTCCCTGGTGATGAAATTCCCATTATCCGTGGTTCTGCAAGAGTAGCTCTTGACTGTGCATCTACAGATTTGTCTTCTGCAGAATATGCACCTATTCTTGAACTCATGAACGCTGTTGACAGCTACATTCCTACTCCCGATCGTAAATCTGACCTTCCTTTCCTTATGCCTGTTGAAGACGTTTTCTCTATCACAGGTCGTGGTACAGTTTCTACAGGTCGTGTTGAAAGAGGTACTGTTAAACTTAATGACCAAATTGAAATCGTTGGTCTTTCCGAAGAAAAACGTACAACTGTTGTAACAGGTATCGAAATGTTCCGTAAACTTCTCGACTCCGCAGAAGCTGGCGATAACATCGGATGCTTGCTCAGAGGTGTTCAAAAGAACGAAATCGAAAGAGGACAAGTTCTCTGTAAACCCGGTTCCATCAACCCCTACACCAAATTTGTTGGTCAGGTATACGTTCTTACAGAAAAAGAAGGCGGTCGTCATAAGCCCTTCTTCACAAACTACAGACCTCAGTTCTATTTCAGAACAACAGACGTTACAGGCTCTATCACTCTTCCTGAAGGCGTTGATATGTGCCGTCCTGGTGATAACGTAGACATGAACGTTGAACTTATCACACCTATCGCTATCGAAAAAGGACTTCGTTTTGCTATCCGTGAAGGTGGTAGAACTGTTGGTTCCGGTGTTGTTATCGATATCAAATAATTAAAGTTTAATAACTTTTTAGCTGTCGCAGATTTCTGCGACAGCTTTTTTATTTTTATAATAAAACCTCATTTAATGGGTATTAAATTTTTCTTAAAAAAATTGTGTTGAATAGGAATATTTAATATGATATACTCAAAAAAGGTGAAAGGACGGTGACGGATGAAATTAAAGAAATGCCTTGTAGCTTTTTCCATTGTAGCAATAATGCTTGTTGGATGCATGGGAGAAGAAGCTTCTGTTACAAATGAAGATGAATCTGATGGACAAAGCTCATTTTCGTCTTTTGAGCAGGATGAAGAATCCAACTTTGAAAGTGGTAATTCAAGAGGAGATTCTTTCACCTCTGAAGAAAACTTATTGGGAGATGATAACGTGAACAGCGACGTTAAAATAAATGACCCGTTAAAGAACGGTTTTGAATCCATTGAAAACCCATTTTTGAGAGAGGCAGCAGACCCTTTTATAGCTTTTCATGAGGGGAAATATTATTATATATATTCCACGGGCGTGGCTATATATGTGTCAACCTTTGATGATTTGAAGGATGCCACAAACAAAAATGCAAAATGTGTGTTTAATCCCGTAGGGGAAACAGAGTATTCAAGAGATATCTGGGCACCTGAAATGCATTTTATAGATGGTTATTGGTATATTTATTTTGCCGCATGTGACGGAAATAACGAAAACCACAGAATGTTCGTTTTAAAAAGCAAGACGGAAGACGCGTTAGGCGAATATGAATTTGTGGGAAAAATTTGTGATGATACGGATAAATGGGCAATTGACGGAACTGTTTTCACCTACAAAGACGAGATGTATTTTGTCTGGTCGGGCTGGATGGGAAACAGAAACGTTGAACAGCGAATTTATATTGCAAAAATGTCTTCCCCAACAGAAATTTCAAGCCCGAGAACTTGCATTTCAATTCCCACTTATGATTGGGAAAAGGAGGGCGGACGCCCAAGAGTTAACGAAGGCCCCGCAGTTGTGACAGACGGAGAATATCTTGCTATTGTATATTCCGCCAGCGGAAGCTGGTGCGATGATTATTGCCTTGGTCAGCTTACTTTTACAGGCGGTAATCTTTTATCCGCACATAATTGGGAGAAAAATTCAGCTCCCATTTTGCAAAAAGATGAAACCCGCTTTTTCGGTCCCGGACATTGTAGCTTTGTGAAGGACAAAAAAGATAATTTGTGGATGGTGTTCCACGCAAATCTTGAATCGGGAACGGGCTGGAATGGAAGGAGCGGTTGGATGTATCCTATCAGAATTAACGAAAAAGGCATGGTTGAAGTAGTTTTATATCGTTAAAACGGAAAAAAATGTGTTTTTGCATGTAAAAACTAAAAATACTGTTGACAAAACGGGAAAAATACTGTAGAATATAGAGGATAAAAAATAATATAAATGTATAGTCCCTTGGTGGACAAACGGAGGATTTATGATTTCAGCTGGTGATTTTAAAAATGGCCTTACATTCGAAATGGATGGACAGGTAATGCAGATTATTGAGTTCCAACACGTTAAACCCGGTAAAGGCGCAGCTTTCGTTCGTACAAAGCTTCGTAACGTTATAACAGGCGGTGTTGTTGAAAACTCTTTCAACCCCACAGCAAAATTCCCTCCCGCTATTATCGAGCGTAAGGATATGGAATATAGCTATAGCGATGACGGTCTTTATTATTTCATGGACCCTGAAACATTTGACCAAGTTCCTCTTAACGAAGAATCTCTTCCCGAAAACTTCAAATTCGTTAAAGAAGGAATGACAGTACGTATTATGTCTTACAAAGGCAAGGTTTTCTCTGTGGAACCTCCTATGTTCGTTGAACTTGAAGTTGTAGACACAGAACCCGGCTTTAAGGGTAATACTGCTACAAACGCTCTCAAACCCTGCACTTTGGAAACAGGCGCAGAAATCAGAGTTCCTATGTTCATTAATATCGGCGACGTTCTCAAAATCGATACAAGAACAGAAGAATATATCGAAAGAGTATAAGCAATCTCACTAATATTCAAAATCAAAACAGGTTAGCGTGGATTTACTTGCTAACCTGTTTTTTAATTTATAGGTGTTTTATGGAGTCGGAAAAAAGAAAAATAATTGATATGCATGCCCACGTTTTCCCCGAAAAAATAGCCATGAAAGCTGTTGATAACGTGGGGAACTACTACGGAATAAAAATGAACGGAAACGGAACGGTTGACGGTCTGTTTCACTCTGCCAAAGACCTTGACGTTGTTTTCGTTGTTTCCAACGCGGCAACAAAGGCAGAAAACGTGCGCCACGGAAACGATTTTCTTTTTGATTGTACTGCACAATATCCAAACAAAGTTTTTTCTTTGGGGTCTGTTCATCAGGATATGAATATAAAAAGCATGTGCAAGGAGCTGGAATATATAAAAGAAAAAGGGGCGAGAGGCTTGAAGCTTCATCCCGATTTTCAGCATTTTAAAATTGAAGACCCAAAAATATTTCCTATTTACGAGGCGGCTCAAAGCATTGGTTTGCCCGTTCTCATGCACATGGGCGACGAAAACACGGTAAATTCCACACCGAAAGGCTTGCGTTTTATTGCGGATAAATTCCCCGATTTGAAAATTATTGCCGCACACATGGGCGGTTGGATGGCTTGGGAAGAATCAGACGAATATCTTGTGGGTAGCAGGGTTTATATGGATACGTCAGACGCTTTGTTTGTTTTGAAGCAGGAACGTGTTTTTGAAATGATAGAGCGTCACGGGGCTGAAAGAATTATGTTTGGTAGTGATTTCCCATTCCTTGAAACGTATCCATCATATAACGAAATTGATTCCCTTCCCCTTACGGAAGAGCAGAAAGACTATATCTTTTTCAAAACAGCATCAGATCTTTTTAATATTGAGCTTTAAAAATGTAATATTTCCGTCACCCGATAATATATTTAGTATCGGGTGATTTTTTTGAAATATGAAATAGTAAAAAATGAGGTTAAAAACATTTTACCCGAAAACAGCGAGGGGGAAGCATTAGTAAAATACAGCGTGACATATCCTACGCTTTTTGAGAAAGATTCCTTTTCAAAGGTTTTTACGGGTTTTTATTCCCTTTTAGCAAAGCGTTTCGAGGAGTTTGCAAAAACAAAGCTTTATAAAGAAGCGATAAGATTCAAAACGCTGAATTCGGAGGGCTTTGAGCCTTTTGGAGCGGTTTTAAAATACGTTTGCTCTTATAACAAGGGGAATATTATTTCCATTGTGACAGATGCTTTCGTTTTTTGTGGAAACGGTAAACAAGAATCAAAAAGAATGTCGCAAAATTGGGATTGTGAAAAATGTCGAATGCTGTTGTTTGAAGATTTTTTTCTTCAAGACGACACTCCAAAGATTTTGCAAGGAATAAAAAACGAGGCAAGATTGAGAAAAGAAACACAGCTTTCAGATTTTTTTGAAGATTACGAAAAAAAGCTGAAAAAGGGATTTTCCAAGAATGATTTTTATTTGACTCCTAAAGGGTATGGCTTTTTTTATCCTGCAGGGTATTTATCAAATAATGCTTCTCCCGACGTTTTTTTCCTTTTGGGATTTAAAGGAAAGGGAGAAAAAGACCCGTATGTAGAAAATTAACGATGATGTAAAATAATATTAAAATATGCGGTGTTTATCCGTGATATACTTTATTCAGTCAGCGGCAAAACGCCGCTTTCTGCATTTTTGAACTTGCGAAAAAGCTTGTATTTTATAAAATTGGGAGGTTAAAAGTTGAAAAGTAAACTTACAAAAAAAATAATCAGCTTAATTCTCTGTGTTTCATTTTTGTTCTGCTTCGATTTTTCTTTTGAAGTGTATGCTTTAACTCCTCCTTCATTGAGCGGAAGCACGTATTCCGTTTCCTCTGCCTCACAGCTTCGTTGGATCGCGGGAGTTTGTAACGGAAGTATTTCTGCGGGAAGTAAAAATTATCCTTCCAATCCTTCTTTTTCGGGATATACAATAGTTTTGAAAAATAATATCTCCGTTGGCTCCGTTACAAAACGCGGCGATGAATACGTTCTGTCAGGAGGCGACGTTTGGTTACCCATAGGTACGGAGAAAACTCCTTTTTCGGGAACGTTTAACGGAAACGAATTTTCCGTAAACGGTGTTTTTAACGTTGGAACAGAGGATGCTGCGGGATTCTTTGGCGTTATTGAAAACGGAACTGTTTCAAATCTTACGGTGAAAGGATACGTCAGCGGAAAAACTGTTGCAGGCGGTATTGTTGGAAAGCTTTCGGGTACTGTAAGCGGATGCATTTTCGCGGGTAGCGTTGACGGTAAAACG
>JAZRPU010000079.1:0-3911 GCA_045649365.1 Eubacteriales bacterium
ATCGCTGTATGCTTGAATTTCAGCGTAAACAAAGCCTTTTCTTTCAATTTCAATTTTTGCATTTTCAGCAGTAAATCCAACTACGTCGGGAACAGTTGTTTTTGGAACGTATTCGGGAGATACCTTATTAATAGTATATGACCCTGCTACCTGTCTTTTTATCATGATGTAGTCAGTAGCTGTGATAACACCGTTACCGTCAGCATCAGCAGCGCTTTTGCAAGCTTCTGTCAAGGAAACAGTATTTTTGAAAACAGATTTCAAAACACTTGTATCTGTCGCATTAACCTTTCCGTCGCTGTTAACGTCACCGCCAACGATAACTATGAGAGTATCCGCAACAGAAGAGCCATTCAACAAATTGATAACACTACCCGTGGGGATATATGAAGAGTTCATAAGTCTATTTCCGAAAGGGTCGGTTACAGTTATACTCTGACCGCTGAACATTGACTTAAAAACACTTACGGTAGTTGAGCCTTTAACACCGTAGAGATAGTTTTTAGCACGATAAATTGTATATCCGCTGGAAGAAGAAGGCTCAAGCTCTGCCGCTTTTCCCGTTAATGAAAAGGAAACGCAAACAGAAACGAGCATTGCCAGCGTTAAGATAATGGAAAGAAGTCTTTTTTTCATAATATGAACCTCTCGCTAAATATATTTTACTTTGAGAATACTCACAGCACATTATATATTATACATATTTTTGGCAAATTTGTATAAACTTTTTTTAGTTTTTATATCACCGCTTTGTAAATTTTATATGGAATTACATAATATTCCGCCTTTTTGTATATTCGGAACAATTATAATTCTTCCTTTTCAATGGGAAGAGAAACCACAAATTCCGTTCCGCTTCCAATAATGCTTTTAACGTATATATCTCCTCCGCAAAGCTCAACAAGACGTTTTACCAAAGGAAGACCCAATCCGCTTCCTCTGTCACGGCGTGACCTGTCTACCTGATAGAATTTCTCAAAGATGTGGGATATATCCTTTTCCTTTATTCCTTCCCCCGAATTAAAAATTCTGAATACTGCACGGTCATTCTGGGTTTTCAGCTCAATTTCTATCTTTCCACCCTTTGGCGTGAACTTAACCGCATTATCAAAGAGATTCGACCAGATATGAGAAATTATGTTTGCATCACCGAAAAAGTCAGTTTCTTCTAACTCAAAAATTGGCTCTATCTCTTTTTCGCTCCATATATTTTCATAAATCAAAAAGCATTGTCTTATTTGCTCGTCAAGGCTAAAACGCGCTTTATTAAGTACGATTTGTTGATTTTCAAAGCGAGAAAGAGCAAGCATTTTTTCAGACATATCGTTAAGCTTGTCCACACCGCTTATTATTTGATTTATACACGTTTCTTTTTCCGCTTCCGAAAGTCCACCATCCCTTAAAAGCTCTGCATAACCTTTGATTTTTCCCAAAGGAGTTTTAAATTCGTGGGAAACGCTTGCTCCGAAATCTCTTCTGTATCCCTCTAACTTTTCCAGCTCCGACATCATAAGATTGAAGTTTTTGCCCACCAAAGCAATTTCCTGAATTATGCTGTTCTCCTCTACTTTTTGGGAAAAATCTCCCTTTGCAATTCTTTTCGCGGCATCGGAAACGTTTCTAACGGGGTAAAGCACAGCTCTGGACACGAACATTGAAAGCACCGTTGCAACAGCAATACTCGTTACGGAAAATGGCAAAAATGCGGGAAAGCCTAATTCCGGGTTAAGAACACCCTTTTCATAAGCCATAAGCAAACAAAGGGTTGTTACCATAATGGATATGCTCATAACGGAAAAAGTCAGAAAAGTGAAAATAATCCACATTTTTCGGCTTTTGACAATTCGTTTCTTTTTCATTCTTCAGCCCCGCTTTTACTGTTTATTTTTCACAGCTTTATAGCCCAGTCCCCTCACAGTTACTATCTGAAAATCCTTACTGTTTCCAAATTTTTCTCTGATACGGTTAATATGTACGTCAACTGTTCTTGCATCTGTTTCACTATCCATTCCCCAGAATTCGTCCATAAGCTGTTGACGGGTAAATATATGTCCTGGTTCGGCAAGAAGCTTGTATAATATATTAAACTCTTTTTGCGGGAGCATTATTTCCTTTTCACCATCGTTTACCGTAAGATAATCATACATAAGAACGGTATTTCCCACCGTCAGCTTTCGCTCATTTACTATTTTCGCCCGTCTTAATAGAGCACTTACGCGAAGGAGCATTTCTCCCGTATCAATAGGCTTTACCATGTAATCATCAGCACCTAATGCAAAGCCTTGTTTTTTATCATAAAAAGAGTCCTTTGCAGTTATGATAAGAATGGGAAGAGAATAATTGCTTTCTCTTAACATTTCCGTAAGCTCAAACCCGTCAACGTTTGGCATCATAACGTCACAAATAAGTAAATCTATATACTCTCTGTCCAATATTTCCAATGCTTCTGCACCGTCAACAGCGGGGAAAGCTTTATATCCGCTTCTTTCAAGCACCTTGCAAAAAAGCGTTCTCATTTCGTTATCGTCTTCAGCAACTAATATATTAAACATTTTTCTTCCCTTTCATTTTACTAATGGGGCTGTAAAAACCAAGTTCCACAGCCCCATTTGATAAACTGTAATTCTGTTTTATCAGCTTACTTTGTCAAGCTTAAAGGTGAGGGTGAGAGTTTCTCCCCCGTTACCGCTTCTTGAAGGTCTGTAAACCTCCACAGTTACCTCTTTACCCGCATTATGCTTTGAAAGTTCATTTTTAAGCTCATCTATCGTTTTGATTTCAACGCCTTCGAATTTTGTTATAACGTCATAGGTGTTAATTCCAGCGGCGTAGATTGCAGATTTTCTCTCAACGGAAACTACTAACACTCCGTCGGGAACGTTATCAGAAAGATTATATTCTTTTCTTACTTCCGATACCGTTGCACCCGTTATTCCAAGATATGCGGCAGTTGTTGCATATCCGCTGTCGGGAAGCTCTTCGCCATTGATTAATGCATTAATTATTTCCATAGCTCCGTTTATAGGAATGGAGAAACCAATTCCCTCATAGCTGGAAACAAGCTTCATGTTATTAACGCCGATAACCTCGCCTTTCATATTGAAAAGAGGACCACCTGAATTTCCTGGGTTGAGAGTTGCATCTGTCTGAATAAGATACATAGTTCTCAAAACCTTGCCGTAATCGTCGGTAACTTCAATTTTTCTGTCAAGACCCGAAATAACGCCATAGGTAAGCGTTCCCGCAAACTCTATGCCCGAGGGAGTGCCTATAGCGATAACTTCCTCCCCTATTCTTACAGCAGAGGAATCGCCCACTTTAACAGGGTAAAGCTTTTTATCTGTATTAACCTTTAAAACAGCAATATCACAGGTTTTGTCAGAGCCTACAAGCTTTGCTTCAACCTCTTCTCCATCGTTGAAAACAACTGTTATATCCTTTGCATCTTCTATAACGTGATGGTTTGTCACTATATGACCGCCATCAATAATAAACCCGCTTCCAAGGGAGGTCGTTTCATAGGTGGAAGGTGCTCCCCAGCCCATATTGCTTTCAACAACAACGGTGCAAACGATACTTACACAGCTATCAATACAGTAATCATAAAGGTCAGCTATGGGAGATTCGCCCAACGTGCCTTCAAATTCTTCTCTGCTCACTTCGTTAAGCACATCGTCTGCGTCTTCAGAAGCATTTTCATCTTCACTTTCCGATTTGCTTTCAGAGGTGCTTTCTTCTTTGCTCTCTTCTTTGCTCTCTTCTTTGCTTTCAGATTTCTCCGAGGATTCCTCGTGGGAAACAATGCTTGATTCTTCCTCTGATGATGCAAGCAAATCTGCCAGCTCTGTTAAGCCCTGACACGAAGTTAATGTCATTACTGCACAAATTAAAATTGCTGTTATTAATACGAT
>JAZRPU010000080.1:0-4280 GCA_045649365.1 Eubacteriales bacterium
ATTCTGCATGCACACATCTCCAATGGGCATAAAGGTTTACGCTCGATTTAATTTCTGTAACATCAGAAATATATCTGATACCATGTCCGTCTTTTTGAGTAAACCAGCCCTCAAAAGAATAGCTATATCTCGTGGGTACGGGAAAAGCTGTAGTTTTACCCAATTGTACTTCCATAGTTTCAGGATTTACAGCACCACCTGTTGGGTCAAAGGAAATTGTACAAAGCCATGCTCCATATACAGTAATATTTTCGTTTATCTGGTCATTGGCAGAAAACAAATTTCCGTTTTCTGTAACCCATCCTGTAAATTCAAGCCCGTTATTCATTGGTAAGTCGGGCATTTTTGAATGAGAAAAATGAGCAGATGATATTATAGATTTCCCTCTCAAAACGGGAACTACCGCATGATATTTTCCTGATAATTTATCTACCAAAAAAGTAACAAGACATGTATCTGAATCGGGTAACGATGGAATTGGAGAATTTGCGGGGTCACCTATGGCTTGAACTCCGTTTAAATATTCCAGATAATCATCGCAATCTGCTCTTCCCGATGCGGCAAAATTAACAAGTCCGTTTTCTCCAAAAAATCCTACCAATGGCACGTCATAACTATCATAGATTGTTACAACAACTTGATTTTTTAAAAGCTCGTTTGGCTTTTTTATTATCTTTACGTCTACAGTTGTATTTTCTGAAATCAACATTCTCGAAGATTTCAAACGATATTTAGCGAAAAGACCGGCTTTTCTTTCAACAACCTCTTTATATGCATCGGTCTTCATATCGCTATACGTTATTGACTGATAAACCTTATCTGTATCTATGTATCCCGTAAAAGGATCTCTCAAATTATTGCTGTAATTTTGAGCTATATTGGAAGCAGTCTGGTTTGCCATTACTGATACCAAAGTCTTCTGATACAAAACCACGCTCATATAAAGTAATATTGTTATAAACAGTGCCACAAGTGTCACTATTATAGAGGCTTCTACTACCACTTCCCCTTTTTCTCTTTTACGGTCTTTCATATTTCTCTCCCGTTATTTGCCTGTATAATACATTTTTAAATAAGACCAATGTCCTTCGTTTTCAACAAAGCAAATTCCTTTATTATTAAGATAATCAACGTTATCAAAAGTTTCTTCAATAACTTTTTCCCCTGATTTATTAATAAAAAACCATCTTTGACCTAACATTACCCCACCGATTCCGTTAGAAAAGGATTTAGCGTCTTCATATTGAGGAGAAACAACTTCTTTTCCTGTAGAATCTACAAATCCCCACAATTCTCCAGATTTAAAAGCGGCAACATCATCAACAAAAGCCTTTGCTGAATCGCAAGAAAAATCGCCAATCTGTTTTCCTGTCAAATCATACATGTGATACTTTCCATCATGCATTGCAAAAATAAAGCCTTTGGGAGCGCACTCATCATGTTCATTTAAAATAACATCTGTATAAGTCATATTATTTATGGGAACACCAGCACCATTTATAAGCTTCCACTCATTCTCTGATACTTTAACAGCGGCAACGTTATTTCTGAATCTGCCTGCAAATTTATATTCCCCAAAAGCTTCTTTTCCGTCAAGGGTATAATATTTGTAAACCTCTCCTGTTTTACATGAAAGAAGATACGTATCAGTTCCATCTGCTTTTTTAGCTTTTCCCACGCCTGAAGATGATTCTACTCCTGTAAAATACTCATATCTTTGACCGCTTTTGTTAATTACAAATGCTTTCTCTTCTCCTGTCGAATCAATAACCTTTACAAAAGCATATCCTTCCGAAAAAGATGAAGCATAAACAAATGCTCCGTCAATAGCAACAGATGCATCCTCATTTAAATACTTATAAAACCCGTCACTCATCGCTGTGTACATTCCATCAAACATTGGAGATAAAGCGGTGTACATGCTGTAATGCTTGGTATGTTGATATCTTATTTGTTCTCGAGCAGCGTTTATTTTGTCAGAAGAAACACGAAGATCCCTTGCTTGCATAAGTATATTTGCACAGTTTTCGTATTTATTGTACTTCAAGAAAAGGTCACACGCCGCCTCATAAGCTTTGGGATTGTTTCTATATTCAGTAACCGTTTGCTCTGCAAAAGAGAATATATCATAAGAAGTATCAATCTCGCCGCTATCAATCCCCTTCTCGTAAACCTTAAGAATTTCAGCGCGAAGCTCCAAAGAGTCTTCATAATTAAGAGCATCCTTATATTTAACTATTGCTCTTGAACACAAATCACGGTCACGAAGCTCTCTTGCTTCCGAAAGAATGATATCATATTCGCTTTCTTTTCCCATCAGGCTTTGACCAACAACGTAACCGACCAAAATATTTAAAACAATTACTCCAATGATGATTAATACTTTATTATTTTTCATACATCTAATTCCTCATTTCTAATAGCTTGTTAAAAGAATAGCAAGTATATAACCCACTACAATGCAAGGACCGAAAGGAAAAGAATCCTTTTTATCCATTTTTTTCAAACAAATACTAATAACAGAAAACAGCGCAGAAACAATTAAACTAATTAATAAAGTGCTATAAGTACAAAATGACCCGCATGTTAATCCTATAATTCCAAAAAGCTTAACATCTCCAAAGCCCAAAGCTCCTTTTGAAGCAAAGGATACTATGGCAAGGAAAACAAAACCTATAGCAAACCCAATCATATCATTTATAAAAATAGTCTTTATGTCTGCTTTTGATACAAACTCATATATATATATCGAAATCCTAAAAAACACGCCCAAAATAATAAGCGTATTTGGAATTATTTTCAATTTTGAATCAATTATCCCGGCGGATAAAACCACAAGAGAAACACCATAAAGCTTTATAAAATTAACTGCCGACGTATTTCGATACAAAGAAATTTGAATCAGCGTTAAAAAAGCTATCGATAAAATAACAAGAAAATAAAGTAAAATTCCTTTATAAGGATTTATTTTTTCACCACAAGGCTTATATATTTTTATTTTTTCTCCAAAACAAACTACCCCCCTGCGCGAGGAATAAAGCATAATTACACATACGGATAAAACAGCAATAAGAAAGAACAATACATACATTTTCATTCTAATACTCCAACGTCTTAATGACTCGCTGCCGATAAAACGGCAGCGAGTCTTAAAATAGAAATCAAAGCGCGCTTGTAACTTCGTTTGTCAACGAACCCCAGATTTGAGAGAACAAGTCCATAATACTCTTTCTAAAAATTACAGCAAGAGCTATAACAATTGCAAGAATAACTATGATAGAAATGATGTTTGTATCTCCGCATTCGCTTTTCAACGCATCGACAAGTTTGATTTTTGCCTCAAGTCCTTTGAGTAAAAGTTTGTTTGCTATTTTTGACATTTTTTTGCCTCCGTTTTCTTTTGTGTATTTTTATTTTTTATATATTTAAATTTGTAATTATTGGTCCCATTATCATAATAAGAACGCCGATGAACATTATCATCAATGGAATCATAAGCTTGCTTGAAGCAAGCTCCCCTCTTTTAAGTGTATTTTGCTTCTTAATCAGCCACAATTCATTTGCCTGATTCCTCAATGCATCTGCAAGGTCTTTACTTCCTTTTTCAAGGCCCTGTACAATAAATGATGTAAATTTCTTAATCTCCGGTGTAACACATCTGTTACCAAAATTATATAAAGCATCTATTTCCGAAACACCATTATCCATTTCCTCGTTCACTATTCGCATTTCTCTGTAAAGGTCTGAATCTTCAGACATAGAAACTTCTTTCCACGCTTCACGAAGAACCATTCCGGAATTTACAAGCAATGCAATAGTCGAAACGGCGTTAGGAAATTCATCCATAAACTTAATGCTTCTTTTCTTAACTCTTTCAGAGGAAATAGTTGACAGATAATAAAACACAACTGCACAAAGAATAACAGCCAAAACCAAAAGTACAATTCTATCCGTGTCGTTTGCGAGAGCGCTTACAGCGCAAAAAATCGAAAACAATAAATATGTAACGCTGATTCTTTGTGCATAAAAAACTCTCAAATAATAGTCCGCATATCTTTCGCCATACAAAATTGCAACGTTTTCTCTCTGAATGTTTGCAGAACGCGTTTTAAAATCAAATTTAAATATTTTGATAAGTAAAAATCCTACCCCATATATTTCAGGAAGCATGAAATCTTTTTTATTTAAAGGCTTTATATAATCCTCGTATTGACCGGAAAGCAGAAGAAGAATTATAAATGATAAGCCAACAGATAGGGATAACGACAAAAAAACAATAT
>JAZRPU010000081.1:0-1494 GCA_045649365.1 Eubacteriales bacterium
ATATATTGACAGTATAATAAAGAACAGAGAATAAAGCTTAAAACGAAAAACGTCCCAAGCAACTATGCTTGAGACGTTTTTATTCGCATCAGTTATTTAAAAATAGAGCTTTAATTCTGAGATAATCCGTTGCCTCGATAAGCAGGTTTTCATCAAGGTCGGCAGCTTTTGTTTCTGCTTTTGACAAAGCAAAAGTTCCTAAAAACGCTGTTTTTACTCTCAAATAATCCGTCGCATCAATAATAGCGTTTCCGTCTATATCGCCCGAAACCACAACAGTAACAGAATCAATCAACTTATATCCGCTATAAAGGTTAACTTTCGCGCCAGTGCCAACGACGGTGTTTCCCCATATTCTGTTTCCGTTTTTATCTGAAATCTGCAGATTATCATTTTCAAAATTATAGAGCAATGCCGCCGATGTTGTTGACTGTGCAACGTTCAAAAGGAACGTTTCTTCCATCTCACAAAGAGAATGAGAAGCCAAAGTAATACGCTCTAAAGCTTCTTCTTTAACCTCTATGGGAGCGTTTTCCATTTTAACAAGATTTCCTCCCAAATCTTGAGCATAAATATGAGTTGAATATTTTCCCGTTTCGTAGTTATGGTCAGATACATTAACTGTGAAAGAATACTTATTTCCGACAGATGTTCCTCTTTGTGTATTAAAGAAATCCTCCGCCAAATCATCTTGACCGTTTTCTACAGTCCACGTTGGAAAAGCCACAAATTCAATTCCCCAATTGTCCGTCACGGTGCAGGTTACCTTATATCCCGAAACGGATATATCTGAAAATACCACGTTGGAAATCACAGGGCCTTTACCGTCATAGGCGACAATTCCCGCTTTTAGTCCATGACCCGCATAATGCTTTGCACACATCTGATAATCATCAGGCCACGCTTCCCAAACGTCATGTCTTATAAACCAATAATATTCAGGGTCAAAGGTTAAGCTTCCACGCCTTCCCTCTTTAATGCCGGTTTCGACGTAATGGCGCATAAACTCATCGCCATATCCCGCAACAACGTCAGGGTTATTATCACAATAATATCCACCGTCAAAAAGTACAGACGTTTTTCTTCTTTCTTTATGACCCAGAGTTATGAAATGGTTATATGCTTTTTCATAATCCGTGCCAAAAGCATCTTTCAAGTCTGAATTGTTTTCAAGATAAAACTTAAGGTCAAGAACAACGCTTGAAGGTCTGCCCTCTTTAATTCCGTGGGTAAGCCAATGTTCTTTCAGCTCTTCATCCGTCATGTGAGAAAGATCCGAATTTCTATCTCTATAAACCATAACGTCAAAAGCGGCATCTTTTTGCCACGAACCACCTCCCGAGGGTGCGGCAGGAACATTTCCACCATATCTGTAAATAGTGTATGCTTTATATTTGTCATAAAGCTGTGACGGGGTGTAATAACTTCTCTTCATTTGAGGTGGAGTTTGTTCCGTTATCTCAATTCTCGTTATTGCGCCATTCGAATCATAAT
>JAZRPU010000082.1:0-9019 GCA_045649365.1 Eubacteriales bacterium
CCTAAACAAATGAAAAAACACGGACTTAATAAGTCACAAATTTTATTTACAGACGCTGCAATAAGAAAACTTATCAGCTCATATACTCGCGAAGCGGGCGTAAGAAATTTAGAACGTGAAATTGCTTCACTTTGCAGAAAAAGTGCAAAGCTTGTAGTTGATGGCGAAACCGAAAAAATCAGAATAACTCCCGATAAAGTAGAAGAGCTTTTGGGAGCGCCTGAAATTACTACAGAGCGTATTTTTGAAAAAGATACAGTTGGTTGTGTAAACGGTTTAGCCTGGACTTCTGTTGGAGGCGAGCTTATGAAAATAGAAGCTGTGTCCATGGAAGGAAACGGAAAAATTGAGCTTACTGGCTCTTTGGGCGCGGTTATGAAAGAATCGGCTGTGGCTGCTTTAAGCTATATAAGAAAGCATGCAGATGAATTTGGCGTAGATTCTACGTTTCATGCAAAAAAAGATATTCATATTCACGTACCTGAAGGTGCTGTTCCCAAAGATGGACCATCAGCAGGAATTGCAATGACTACGGTTATTCTTTCTGAATTAACAGGAAGAAAAATAAGAAGAGATATTGCTATGACAGGAGAAATTACCTTGACGGGAAGAGTTCTTCCCATAGGTGGTTTGAAAGAAAAAACGATTGCAGCCTACAAGGCTGGCGTTAAAAGAGTAATTCTTCCTAAAGATAATGAAAAAGATATTCTCAAATTAGATGATTTTATTAAGGATAAGCTGGAGTTTAAATATGTTTCTGACTATAAAGAAATAATTGCTTTGGCTTTTGCGGAATGATTATGGAAATGAACGTAGGAGGATTAAACCTCCATAATACTGATTTAATAATAACCGCGGGACTTCCTTCTCAACTTGTAAAAAGTGGCATCCCACAAGTTGCTTTTTCAGGAAGATCAAACGTTGGAAAAAGCTCGCTGATAAATTGTCTTTTAGGGAGAAAGAAGCTTGCGAGAACAAGCTCAACTCCAGGTAAAACAATTACAGTCAATTATTATCGTGTAGATAAAAAAATATCCCTCGTTGACCTTCCGGGCTATGGATATGCAAGCAGATCCCATGCCTCGAAAAAACAATGGTCGAATTTAACACAAGGATATTTTGAAAATAATTCAGCTTTAACTCTTGTTGCTCAATTGATAGATGCAAAAGTTGGAGTTACAAAAGATGATGAAGAAATGATTCAATGGTTGAATTATTACGACGTTCCGTATATTGTTGTTGTTACAAAATGTGATAAGCTTAATAAAACCGAGCTTAATGCATCAGCGGAGAAGATACTGTCTTGTGACTTGTTTAAAAGTCAAACACCTTGTATTCTTTTCTCGTCTGAAAAAAGATTGGGCAGGGAATCATTATGGGAGCTTATATTAAAAAAATGTTTTAATTGAGGAGTCATTTATGCTTTATGATAATTTGACAATTGGCGAAAACGGACATTTGTTTTTTGCAGGACTTGATACTGTTGAGTTGGGTAAAAAGTTCGGTACACCGTTATATCTCATTGATGAAGAAAAAATCAGAGAAAACTGTAGAATGTATAAAAAATATATGGATAAGTATTTCGGTGGAAAGGGAAGAATACTTTTTGCAAGTAAATCTCTTTCATATAAAAATATTTATGAAATAGTTTCCTCCGAAGATTTGTATATAGACGTTGTTTCTGGTGGTGAGCTTTATACAGCTTATAAAGCGGGATTTGATACTTCTAAAATGTATTTCCACGGAAATAATAAAACTGATGCGGATATTGAAGATGCAATAGAAAAGGGCATTGGATATTTTGTTGCAGATAACCATGAAGAGCTTGAAAGCATCAATCGCATTGCAGGGGGGAAAAATATAAAACAACAGGTTTTGTTGAGAATAACTCCTGGAATTGATCCTCACACTCATAAAGCGGTTGTAACAGGTTCTGTAGATTCAAAATTCGGTTCTGCTATCGAAACGGGACAAGCTCTCGAAATAGTAAAGAAAGCACTTTCTTTGCCGAACGTTCAATTAAAGGGACTTCATTGCCACGTTGGATCTCAAATATTTGACTCTCAACCATTTGTTGATGCTTCTGATATTATGTGTAAATTTGTAAAGACTATTTACGAAGAAACGGGATATAAAACAGAGTTTCTTAATCTTGGCGGTGGTCTTGGCGTAAGATATACCGAAGCTGACCCTGTGCTTGATTATGACGCTGTATTTTCAGATATTGCTAATACTGTGAATAATGCTTTTGAAAACAGCGTTGTTGAAGCTCCTGTGCTTTGCTTTGAGCCAGGCAGATCTATTGTTGCAAATGCGGGTATAACGCTTTATACTGTTGGCTCTTTCAAGAGCATTACAGGCTACAAAAACTATGTTTCTATTGATGGCGGAATGCCAGATAATCCTCGATATGCTCTTTATCAGTCGAAATATACTGCTTTGATTGCAAATAAAGCAAACGAAGCACCAACGGTGTGCGCCACAATCGCAGGGCGTTGTTGCGAAAGTGGCGACCTTATAGGCGAGGATATGATGCTTCAGCCTTGCGGTAGAGGCGATACAATGGCTGTTTTGGTGACGGGTGCTTATAATTACTCTATGGCATCAAATTATAACAGACTTCCAAGACCCGCTATTGTCAACGTTTATAAAGGAGAAGCTAAAATCGTTGTTAAAAGAGAGTCTTTTGAAGACCTTATGAGAAATGACGTATAACAAATGAAGACTATCATAATCAAAAAAAATGACAGCGGGCAAAGACTTGATAAATTTTTAAGCAAAAAATTTAAAACATTGCCCCTTTCATTGATGAATAAATATATTCGAAAAAAAGATATAAAGATAAACGGAAAAAGAGCTGAAAACTCCACTCTGCTGTTTGAGGGAGATGTTTTAACGCTTTATATTCCCGAAGAGTTTTTTGCTGGTGCGCCAAAGGAAGATTCATTTATGTCTTTAAAACCTAATCTTAAAGTGGTGTTTGAAGACGAGAATATTTTGATTGCGGATAAACCGTCGGGGTTGATTTGCCATTCCGACGAAAAAGAAACACATAATACACTCATTGACAATATAAAAGCTTATTTATATCAAAAAGGAGAATATGACCCAAAGGTTGAAAACTCTTTTGCTCCCTCTTTGTGCAACAGAATTGATAGAAACACCTGTGGTATTGTTATAGCCGCAAAGAATGCAGAAGCATTGAGAGTTGTGAATTTAATTATAAAAGAAAAACAACTTAAAAAAACGTATCTTGCGGCAGTTCACGGTGAGTTTAAGGAAAAAAACGGTGTTTATCATTCATACATGAAAAAAGATAAATCCAAAAACATGGTTTTTTCAAAAAATGAAAGAATTGATTCATCGTATAAAGAAGCCATAACTGAATATAAGGTTATTGACTTTGTGGATAATTTATCTTTGGTTGAGGTTAATTTAGTAACGGGAAGAACGCATCAGATTAGAGTACATTTTTCGGATAACGGACACCCTCTTTTAGGTGATGGAAAATATTCCGTGAATAAATCTGATAGAGAAAAAGGATATAAATTCCAAGCACTTTGCTCATATAAAATGAAGTTCAACGTTCCGGACGGGGAACTTTTGAGTTACCTTAACGGTAGAACGTTTGTTGCCGAAAAACCTGAATTTTTAAAGTTGTTTAAATGAACGGAGGAAAATATAATGGTTGAAAAAAAGTTTTTTGAGTTAACTCAAGACGGAAGAGAGGTCGAAGCTATCTCTTTGAAAGGGAAAGGCGGATTAGAAGCTGTCATTCTCACTTATGGTGCTACAATTAAGAATTTGTTTTTTGAGGGTAAGGACGTATGTCTTGGATTTGATACTCTCGAAGGATATGAAAAAAATCTTGGCGGATATCAAGGCGCAACTGTTGGAAGATATGCAAACAGAATAGCAAAAGGTAAATTTGTATTAAACGGTGTTGAATATGACGTAGGATGTAATGATGGGGGAAAAGCACATCTTCACGGCGGTTATCAGGGCTTTAACCAAAAAATCTGGGAAACCGAAGTTATATCCGAAGATACTCCCTCTGTTCGTTTCTCTTGCCAAGCAGCTGATGGAGAAATGGGATATCCAGGAAATATGACAGTTTCAGTAACGTTTACTGTAACTGATTATAACGTTTTAAAGCTTGAATATTCTGCAACTACAGATAAAGATACAGTTGTAAGTCTTACAAACCATGCATATTTTAATCCTAATGGTTTTGATGGCGGTGATGCAACAACAATTTTAATGCAGATAAATTCTGATAAAATAACTGCTGCAGATGATTGCCTCATTCCTTATGACTACATGAACGTAGAAGGAACACCTTTTGATTTCAGACAAATGACAAAGGTTGGAAACAGACTGGATTCAGACCATGCACAAATCAAGCTTGTTGGTGGTGGCATTGATCATAACTTTGTTTTGGGAATGAACAGGGAATATCGTCATGCTTCTACATTGAAGAGCGAAGAAACGGGAATAGAAATCAAATGTTATACTGACCTTCCCGGTGTTCAGATTTATACAAGTAATTTCCTCGGTTGTGATTGCGGAAAAGGTGGAAAGAACTTATATAAACATCAGGGTATATGTATGGAAACTCAATTTTTCCCCAATACTCCCAATATGCCTGAATATCCCTCATGTGTACTTAAAGCAAACGAAACCTTTAAATCAGTTACTGAATATAAATTTTCAAAATAGTTTTATAAGACCGAAGTAAACGCTTCGGTCTTACTGTATTTAATACGTATTATGAAATAAATTTTGAGGAGAACACGATGAAAAGAATAATGTTTATTTGTCATGGAAATATTTGCAGAAGTCCAATGGCTGAATTTATATTTAAAAAATTAATAGAAGATAGGGGAGTATCGAAAAAATATTATGTTTCGTCTTCAGCAACAAGCTCGGAAGAAATATATATGGGTGTTGGAAATCCTGTTTATCCTCCCGCTGTAAAAGAACTTTCTAAACATGGAATTGGATGCGAAGGAAAAAGAGCGATTCAACTTGTAAAATCTGATTATGATAAATACGATTATTTAATTTGTATGGATTCATTTAACGTTAGAAATGCAAAAAGAATTTTCGGAGAAGATATTGATAATAAAATATATAAATTAATGGATTTTACTCAAAGAAAAGGAGATGTTGCTGACCCTTGGTATACTGGAGATTTTTCAACTACTTATAATGATATTTCAGAAGGATGTAAATGTTTTATTGATTATCTCGAAAATACTGATAAAATATCTTGACCTTTTCGGTAAAATACACAAAAACTATTCCTTTTTTTGTTTATTTGCACCATTGACATCATTGAAAACATTTGATAGAATAAATTAGATATTTTTTTAAAAAACACATTTGGAGGTCACAATGAAATTATCTCAAAAAAGAATTGTTTCGGCTTTTCTTGCCCTCTTGATGTGCCTTTCGGTTTTCGTTTTCATTCCCTCTGTTGCAGATACAGCGTTAGACGTATTGGCAGCAGATAAGCTTTCTCTTAAAAGCGGGTCTGAACTCGTTATCGACGGTGCATATCTTAGAAACGTAGGAGAATTAGTTAAAGTTTCTTCTATTCTGTCCAGCTTCTCCAATTCAAGTGTAAGTGCTTATGACGTTGATGGAACGAAGCTTTCTGACAGTGACATTGTTGGAACAGGAACTACTGTTTCTCTCATGTCAAACGGAAACAAGGTTAATACATTAACAATAGTTATTCTCGGTGACGTTTCTGGTGATGGCGAAGTTAATGCAACAGACTACGTTCAAATTAGAGCAAAATTCTTTGGATACACAGTATTCTCTGATGCTGCTTATTCTGCAGGTGACATTGATGGAGATACTCTTATTAATGCTACCGACTATTTAAAAGTAAAAGGTTTCTTCTTGGAAGGCGTTTCTTTCCCTTCTGTAAAACCTCCTGTTTCTTCTGAAGATGAAGAAATTTCTGAAGAAGTTTCCGATGTACCTTCCGAAGCTCCCTCTGAAGATGATTCTTCTGGAATTGAATCTGAAACTAAAACAAACTATGCTTACCAAAAGACCTACACCGCTATCGGTGAATATCTTTCCGATAAAGAAGATAATGGAACTCTTATTACTGATGGAGTAATTCCATCAGCAGAAGCAACAAATGCAACTATTGCTTTTGTTGGAACAGGTGTTTCAAGCTCAATTACAATTAATCTTGCGGCTAAATATGTTGATATTAACGAAATCGTTGTAGCCGGAGTTGTTGAATATAGCAACCGTAATTATGGTTCAGTTACTATTGAAGTTTCTTCCAACGGGGTGTCATATACTGCACTTTCCGGTTATAGCTCTTCTTATGAACAATACGCTGATAACATTTATAAATATACATATAAGCTTGCATCAGAAGTTACAGCTAAATTTGTAAGAATTACATTTGTTAGTAAAGCGTATGTTCTCACAGTTGGTGAAATTGAGGTATATGGCGGCAACGCTCCCGTAAGCTCTGAACCTGATCCCGAACCAATGCCTACTGATGACAGACTTTATATTGCAAAAACAGGTGGACTTTGGGAAGATGTCTATGATTCAGACGGTATTGAACGTTGCAAAGATAGTAACGCTGTTCACTTGGCATTCCCCGGAACGTATGTTGGCGGCTTATATTATTATAAGATAATGGCAATTTATAATGCAGACGTTAATGGCTACGTTATCAATATAGCAGCAGCTTCTCACCGTTCTTATGATGCTACAGTTCCATCAAATGGTATAGGTCTTATTTTCTACTTTAACCCAGGTGACATGTGGGGTAGAAATTTTGCAATGGAGCAACATAAGGTTTGGACAAAGCTTCGTCCCGGTGATATCCTTCGTCCTCACGGTATTGACGTAGCTAACAGAACTTTAGATCTCACAGGTGCAATTCACCCCAATAATAACCTTGTAACAAATGCATATTTTGAAGTAGAATATGCTTCAAGAAACATTCCTCAAACCCTTTACAATGGTAAAACAGTTGTTGCATTAGGCGATAGTGTCACCGAAAACGGCGGTTGGGTAGAATCTGTTTCCGATCTTATCGGTACTACTATTATCAACTCTGGTATAAGCGGTAATACAACAACAGACTGTCTTGCAAGATTTGACCGTGACGTAGCTGCTTATAATCCCGATGTTGTTCTTATAATGCTTGGTATTAATGACTCTCTCCCTTATGAGTATAGCAATAAGAATCTTGAAACTTATATCAGAGAGCTTGGAACACTTTACGATAAATGTACCGCCATTGGTGCAGAGGTTGTATTTATGCTTCCTAATGACGTTAAAGTATCTGCATTTGAGAATTATGCTCGATATAGACCATACGGTGGATATACTGCTGTGTATAATCAATTTTTAAACGGAATGAGATCTGTTGCAGCTCAAAAGGGATGTCACCTTATCGATAACTATACACCAATCCATAATACCGGAAACGTTACAGCTTACCTCTTACCCGGAGATACAGTTCACCCCAACGATTATGGTTATGAAATGTTCAAAGAAACAATTTCCGGATACCTTCTTGCAAATCAAGCTTCAATTTGCGGATAAAATTTAATGATTCATTAGCCCCGCCGCTTTTGTGACGGGGCTGAATTTTTTTGAGAAAATAAAGAAAAAAATCCCTCTATTTTTCGTCATAGTAAATGAGAGGAGGAAAGAAAATGAAAAACGATTTGAATTTCTATTTTGAAAAAATAAGAAACGGCGATATTAATGCTTTTTCTGAAATGTATGAAAAAATTAAAGTACCAATTTTTACTATTATTTTCAGAATAGTAAAGGATTATCATCTTTCAGAAGAAATTATGCAAGAGTTTTTTCTAAAGCTTTTTTTATCTCCTCCCAATCCTTCGGTTAAAAATATCAGAGCGTATGTTTTTCAAATGGCGCGCAATTTGTCAATAGACGCTTTGAGGAAAAAAGAAAACACAAAAAGTGAAAGTTTAGATGACTTTGAGATATCATCTGATGGAAGCTTTGAAAGGTTTATTTTTGATATAGATTTAGAAAATGCAATGTTAAAGCTTGATGATATAGAGCGTGAGATTGTTTCATTACATTTGAACGGTGGTCTTACGTTTTTTGAAATATCAAAAATTTTGAATCTCTCGTTGACTTCTGTGTACAAAAAATACCGAAAAGGAATTGATTTTCTCAAAGACGAATTAAAAGAGGAGCGTTTATGATAAAAAAAATTTTTTTGATTTTATTTATATCTTGTTGTCTTACAAGCTGTTTTTCCACGGTGGTTTATTGCAAAGAATACGTCAAAAATGATGATAATGAGGGTATAAAATTATTCTCTGCTTTAAACGTTGAGAAAAACTTCATTTCCGAAAATTCAAATTTATACCCTATGGGTGAATTACTGAAATCTCCTTATGAACTTTTTCAATATTGGGAGTCAAAGGGATATCCTGATTACGTTTGTGGAGTATGGTCTACAAATGGTGGGACAGAAGAATTGACTTTCGGTATAAAAGATGAATATGACAAAAACGGAAACAAAATCGAAGACGTTATTCTTGCCAATATTGATAATGATAACAAAGTTACTTTCGTTTATCAGAAATACAGTAAAAATTATTTACTTTCTATAATGAATGACTTATATCAATTCTTTGATAATTCGCTTGAAACAGGTTTTCAATCAATGGGGATTTATGATGATAAAAACTATGTTAAAATCGGAATTAAAAAAGAAAAAGAAGCTGATATTGAGTCACAAAAATTTGTAAATGAAATTAAGGGCAAATATGGTGATGCTGTATGTATTGAATATACAAACGAAAAAATTGTTTATTCAACGCTCTGGGGAAATGATATCAAGAACAATAAGGATGAAAATAATAATAAAATTTATATAATAATTTTTTTTGTAACAATTTTGATAATTGTATTTGCTTTATCTTTTTTGACGGTAAAAATCTCTGCTTATAAAAAAAGAAAAAATTTGTTTCTTTCCAACGGAGAT
>JAZRPU010000083.1:0-4782 GCA_045649365.1 Eubacteriales bacterium
AGCTGAATCTGCAACCCTAATAGCTTGTCTTACTTCGCCTTCAAAATCGAAATAACCAGGTGTATCAAGAATGTTAATTTTGGTATTTTTCCATTCAAAATTAGCAAGTGAAGCAGAAATAGAAATAGACCGTTTAATTTCTTCGGCATCATAGTCGCAAACGGTATTTCCATCTGCAGACTTTCCTAACCTGTCTGTAGCTTTTGCAAGGTAAAGCATTGCTTCAGCAAGAGCTGTTTTACCATCTCCACCATGACCGATCAAAGCTACATTTCTAATTTGGTTTGATTTGAAAATAGCCATTATGGTACTCCTCTAATTTATTTTATTAAAGATATTGTCTATCAATAACATAACTATTATATAATATTTTTTTTAAATATTCAATAGTTTTTTTCGTAAAAAATCATTTTTTTTTGAGAAAAATGCCGATTTTCTGTCTAAAATAATGTCTATTTTAAAAATGTCAGAATAAAAACAGCGCATGACCATAGTAGCTGAAGCAAAAATGCATGGTTGGAAGAAAAGTTTGTAATGCCCCCTGTAAATGAAATAAATATCATCATTAATGCGGTAAGACAAGTCCCTGCTATCATTATAATACCGTTACTCTTGATTGAATGACGTGCTTTGTCACAAAGCATAAAAGCTTTTAAGAATGCTCCAAGTGAGCGTTTGGAAACAATACCTGAATCACATTTTTCTTGAATTGACATCAGTTCTTCAGGAGAAGCTGATTTCAAAATTGATATTGGACAATGAGATCCGTCTGCATGATATGCTAAAAGAGTGTTATTTATATTAGGGTCTAACGTTTTAATACCTATACATAAACCACATTTGTACATGTGGGAGAGTAATTTTTTGAATCCTTTTTGTGGCGTATATTTAAAATAGAATTTTGCCGCAACAACATTGTTGGCTCCAAATACCATCACAGATCCACCGTTTCTTTCATATTGGAAATCGTTTTCATCATCCTCATATGAAAGGGAATGGCTTCTCATGAATTCACCATTGCCTAAATAATAATCAATTCCATCAGCTGCAATCATAATTCCGTTTTCAGCGGATTCAATAATTTTAATGACACTGTGTTCTTCAAAAATACCATCAACGGCTTTTGAAAACAATCCTTTGAGAGGACCGCCTAAATGAGAAAATAACTTTGCAAGCTCAACGATTATCTGATCAATTCGCATATTATGATAAACTTTCATGTTCGTCATAACAACTTTTGATTCAGGAAAAAGCTCTACATCCTCAAAGGAAATAACTGATGCGTTTGAATATTCCTCTGCAACAGAATCACCAATTATTGTAGAATCAAATTTTTTGCAAGAATTGTTTGCGGCAACTATAGGTAAAGTTATAACAAAAATGCTGACAGCAGGCATAGATGATGCAACAAAGGCTGTAGAGGCTGTAAATGATGAATAAAGACCATAATTTTTGTAGAAAAAGCAAATTGAAAAAATAGCCGCTGAAATGAAAAATACACCTGGGATTATAGCATTTAGAATATCTTCGCTTTTGGGTCTTTTTGATATCCTTTTAAAAAAGGAAGAAACAAATATTGTTTTTGAAACAGTATATACATCTGAATCTTCAGAAAGAAATGAATAGAAATTAGATGCTTCTTTGGAGGTCGATGAAAGTTCTGAGGCAACAAATTTTCTTTCATCTGTAGAAATTATTTCAAAGCTGCTATAATTTTTTTTGCATTTTAAATATGTATTCAATGACATAAATACAGACATCAAAATAGGAATTGAATTAAACAATCGGATAGATGAAGTAGCTGAGAACAGTGAAAAAATACTGTGAATGGTTGTAAAAATTGTTGTAGCTGTAAATACAGATTCAGAGGTAAATTTTCCTGTTATAAACGAAGAAATCCCTTTCAGAAAACTGCCTTTATGAATTGCAACAGCTAGGAAAAGAAGCTGTAACTCTAAAAGAATAAAAATTACAGAATACTTTTGAAATCCAATATAATCTGAATAATTTTTTTCTATTATAAAATTAAGAATAACCGCAATAAAAAGAACTAAGCAAGACTGTATGAGCTTTTTCAAGCTTTGCAAAATAGCTCCTTTTAACAATTTTTCGGCTTCAACTTTATCTTCTACTGATTCATATTCAAACCCATTATACTCTTCATTTGATTCTTCAATTTTATTAGGTTCAATTTCCTCATGTGCGTTTGAGCGATATTTAAAGAGTCTTGAAAAAAAACTTTCAGAAACATTACTGTTTTCATCAGTAGGATTTTCCTCAAAAGTATCGTTATTAATCATATCAAAAGCAATTTTAAGATTCAAATCATCTTTAATTTCTTTTTCGTCATGTTCAGAAATCATTTCAAGAGTTAATTGCGAAGGGTTAATGTCTTCATCATTAATCTTAATTTCACCATTTTTAATCTTTTCAGAAATGATGTCAAAATCATCGTCATTATATTGTATTACATCAGTTACTTCACTGTTATACTCATTATCATCGTCTTCGATCAATGAATTCTGTACAAATTTAGGAATATCAAATGAGGAAGATTTTTTTGTTAGATGTTTATTCTCTTTAACTGGATAAGCCTTTGTGGCAGACCTTATGAAAGATTTCTTTTGATGATGAAATGGAATATTAGCTGAAACAATATTATAGATTTCATCAATTTTTTTCTGACTCAATCTGGATTGAAGCCCATCGTAATACTCTTTAAGCTCTTCATCTTCAACAACAAGAGAATCCAACTTAATTTTTAAAGTTGAAATATATTCATCTTCAAAATTAATTTCTCTTGAAGAAACAATATCAGGTGCTTTTAAGTCAGTCTTGAATTTAGGGATTGAAGCTGAAATTGATAAATCATTTTCACTTTCTGCTTTTTCCAATAATTCATTTATTTTTACTCTATTTAGTTTTCGGGCAATAGTTTTAAAATTGCAATCGTATGTAGTTTGAGTTGACAATGAAACATTCCTCCCTTATTTATAGGGTGTTTATACATCTTTTAAATGTTTTTTAGCATAGGTGCAGCTTTAAACATTATAATTGCAGCAGCTGCTGAAACGTTTAGAGAATTTATTTTTCCATACATGGGAATAGATAAAACAAAATCTGATTTTTTTCTTAAAAGTTCAGATACACCATTTCCTTCGCTCCCCATAATAATACATGTGGGAGAATCAAAAATAATCTTTGAATAATCTTCACCATCTGCCTCCATTGCATATATCCATAGACCATTTTTCTTCAATTCTTCAACTGCAGATGCAAGGTTTGGAACTTTGGCAATTAACATATGTTCAGACGCTCCCGCAGAAGACTTATGGACAACAGGAGTAACTGATACAGAATGTCTTTTTGGAATTATAATACCATGAACGCCTGCACATTCAGCAGAACGTATTATTGCGCCAAGATTGTGAGGATCATTAAAGCCGTCTGCAATAATAACAAAGGGTTTTTCATTCTTTTCGCGTGCGAAGTTAATAATATCTTCTATTTCACAGTATTCCTTCGAAGCGGCAACCGCAACAATACCTTGATGGTTATTTCCAAAAGAATCTAATTTTGATTTATCAACTTTTACAATGGGTACTCTTTTTTTATTGCAAAGATCAAAGATTTTCTTTTTGAATTTTTCTTCGCAACCGTTTAAAATATAAACTTTTTCAATATTTCTTTCTGAAAGGAGTAATTCTGTTACAGAGTTTCTGCCTAATACAATATTTTCGTTTTCCATACATAATCCTATTAATAATCTGTTTTATTGAGTATATCATACATTATAACTTTTGTCACTACAAAAATTATAAAAAATATAAATATTAAAAATAAAAAGTCTAAAAATGGGGAACAATAAACAAAAAAGAATAAACTTGGGAATTTGTGTCTGATTATGTTTACGTTGATTGAAAGAACTTTTTTGTTCTATATTACTTTAATGTTTTTAATGCGAATATCAGGGAAAAGACAAGTTGGAGAATTACAGCTAACAGAATTTGTAACAGCTGTAATGATATCAGAGCTTGCCGTTTTGCCAATAACATCAAAAAACACGCCGATTCTTATTTGCTACGTTCCATTAATAACAGTTATTTTTCTTGAAGTTTCAATTTCATTGATTTGCAAAAAGTTTGTGAAAATAAGACGTTTTTTCGATGGCTCACCCATGGTACTCGTTTCTAAAGGGAAAATAATAGATGAAAATCTAACAAAAACGAGAGTCAATATCGACGAGCTTTTTTCAGAAATAAGATTACATGGATATAAAGATATTTCCGAAATACAGTATATATTTCTTGAACAAAATGGAAAATTAAGTGTTATTCCTAAAGCTGAAAGCTCATCGTTGACGCCCGATGACATTTCTCTTAAAGGAAATCAAAGCGGGGTGGGGCATTGCGTTATTATAGAAGGTTATTTAGATAAAAACGCTTTGAAAGCTCTTGGTAAAGACGAATTATGGTTACATGACAGATTAAAAAAACGAGGAATAAAAAATTATAACGATGTTTTATTTTTTATTGTCGATGATCTGGGGAATGAAAATTTCAGAATAAAAAACTAAAAGATTTTTTGATTAAGGAGTAAATTATGAAAGGGTTTATTATTATGTTATCTGTTTTTTTACTACTGAACGTTTTTGTTTTAATGGAAGAATATTATGTCAATAAGGCTTCAGAAGTACTATATACTGAAATGAAATCAGAAAAAATAGAATCTGATAAAGATTTAAACAAAATTGTGAAAAAATGGGAACGAATTGAAAAAAAG
>JAZRPU010000084.1:0-1838 GCA_045649365.1 Eubacteriales bacterium
AGGAGTTGATCAGATTGAAAACATGGCAAAAGGCAACCTTTATAATTGTACTTGTGGCATTTATCATCGCATCCGTTACAATTTCATTTATCTCAATGGCAAGAGCTCCGTTTGAATATGAATATCACACTGCATCTGAAAGCGAATACTCTGTTGAAGGCTGGGTGCTTTTCGGATTTAACGGAAACAACTCCACCAAAGAGGTGCACATCGACTATGTCCGTGATGAAAACGTCAATAATCCTGATGCCTCAAAGCCTGTTTCGGCGGTAGGCAAATTCACTATGAATACCGATGAATATGTTGAGGTTATTCATATTGGCAAAGATGTTAAATACATAGATGAAACATCGTTTTTTTATTGCAAAGAGCTCAAAGCAATAGAAGTTGACGAGGCAAATGAGTATTACACTTCCGTTGACGGCGTTCTTTACACAAAGGATATGAAAAAAATGATTGTCTATCCGATTATGAAAGAGAATGAAACGGGTAAATACACAATTCCCGAGGGTGTTGAAAGAATCAGCAAATGTGCTTTCTATAAAAATAAAACTCTTACCGAAATTACTTTACCTTCAACGCTGAAAGAAATCGGCGATATGGCATTTTTCAAATGTGAGAAATTATCGCTCGTCACTCTTCCCGACGGACTTGAAAAAATCGGCTCCGATGCATTCAGCTATTGCCAGGAAATGAAACCTGTTATGTATATTCCCGATTCAGTTGAAGAAATAGGAAGTTTTGCTTTTTATGCCTGTGAAAATCTCAGCAAATTCTATATGGGTGCTGAAAATAAAGATCAAATAACTTTTGGCGACAGCTGGCTCCCGAAGAATATTGATAAAGTTATTTTCAGCGTTGCACCCAAAGAAGAATACGGAAAGACCCGTAAAGATGCTGATATCAGAATCAATGAAATTCTTAAGAAAGGAGAAGAAAACTGATGGCTAAATCAAAAAACAATGATAAAATGAATATTTTTCAGGAAATGAAAAAATATTGGAACACTCCTGCCGAAGGCAAACACGTTCCGTATAAAGAATACTTTTCGATTCTTGCCGCAGTAGGCGGTGATTACTCTCTGAAATACCTTCAGAGCTTTCTTGCTTTCGAATTTTCTTGTTTCCTTCTTGCATTTTACTATGATATTCCACTTCTTACGTTTGGAGCTATAAACGTATTCTTCATCGCATCAACGTATTTATGGAATCTTCTTGCCATGGGTGTTGATGCAAACTTAGGTTTTCTTCCGAAAAAAATTGAACGAAAATATAATGCCATCTATCTGTTCTTTGCCATTTCAGGTTTGCTGATGCTCATATTTGACTTCTCATTCATTCTTCCCGACGGTATAGCCAACATCGTTGACACCAGATGGAAAGGTATTAACAGCTTCAACGTTTTCAAAATTTTCGGTGCACATTTTCTTGCCAACGGCTGGAGCGGATTCAGAAATATTCTTATCCGCAAAAAACTTCTTAAAAAGCTTGGCAGATATAAGATTTTTGCTTACGCAAACGTTATCCAGTGCCTTATTGTTGTTATTCTTATTTGTACGCTTCCTCTTTATAAACTTCCGCTTACAGACAGAGTATGGACTCTTTATCTTCTTTTCCAGCTTTATACAATATTCAACTACGTGGGCTTTACTCACTCTGTTGCAGATAACATCAGCCCCAATGCACAGGAAAGACTGTATGTACGTGCATTCCCCGTTAAAATCAGCCATTTTGTTCAGAATATAGTAAATGTTATCCTTCCTACAATCGCAGGCGTAATGTTCATTGACGGCATTAAGGATATAGGCACATTCAAGTACCTTCTTCCCATATTCTTTG
>JAZRPU010000085.1:0-2602 GCA_045649365.1 Eubacteriales bacterium
ATCGCTGAAAAAAGATTCAAAAATTACAAAAAAAGGCGCTATAACAAGTAGAATCTCAATTACATTTGTCATAGCACCTTTGATTTAATTAATTTTAAAAGCCGAATTTTTAAAAAAGCATGTATAGTCATATATTTTCAATTCAAATTCCATCTATTAACATTTAGTTAAAGAATTTGTTTCAAACGATAAAATGCATTTTTTAAACTAATTTCTTATTTATATGGTTCCCTTTCATCTGTCAAGCCCAAAATATAATCCACCGACGTTTTATAATATCTTGCAAGGGCAACGAGGCATTCAATAGGAATCTGCCTTTGGCAATTTTCGTATTGAGAATAAGTGTTTTGACCAATGTGTAAATAGTCGGCAATTTCTTTTTGAGTCTTATCATTGTCTTCTCTCAATTCTCTGATTCGCATAATAACCTCCTGAACATTATTTTAAATATTCTTTGTGAAATTATTATATAATTTTTTTGCATTAGACATTGACTTTTATCGCACATTGTGATATTATTCTTTATGATTTGGTATTTTTATAAACTTTTAAGGAAAATAAAATATTATGCGAAATTCAATAATACTTCTTGAACTTAAGTACGGCAAAACATTAGATGATATTTTAAGAAAAATCGATTCCCACGATTATAATAATTTACTTTTCATCGCAACGAAAAACGTTGAGGACTTATATCCTTATTTTAAAACTGCATATTCAAACGATCCTGATTTACTTTTTTCCGCTGTTGTTTCTACTGTAACGTTAACAGAAAGAACTTTTTCTCCCACAGAAATAAACTTTTTAGCAGAAACCGCTTTGCGAGGCGGATTCGGGCCAAAGCTTTCTGAACATTTCAGAACGAAAATGTCTGCTGTTATTATCCCCAAAAACAAATCAAAAGAAATCAATTTTCTTAAAAAGTCACTTTTCTCCTTTGCGAGATGTCTACCTCAAGAATCGTTTTTCAGTTTAGTCGAGTTTATTTGTTGTTTTTTGCTTTGTGACGGAGAAATAGAAAGTTTAGAGCGAAGCTTACTTTTAAAGCTTTTTGAATCTACTCATTTTTATTCATAAAAACCAAAACTCCCCTGCAAATTTCACTTCAGAGATTGCACGGGGAGTATTTTATTTTTATTTTCAAGGAGAAAATCAGCGTTTGGCTTTTTACCTCCTTTACAATCTTTAAAGGAAAAGATCTACGGCTTTATTCGCACCGTAACGTATTTATCTTTACAATTTTATTATATCAAACTTTTGTAAAAAGTCAATAGATGACGTTTCAAAAAGCTTTTATTCACCGCAAATGAGCTGTGGCATATAATGATATTGAAAGCGTCAAAAATGTCGTTTTCAATACAAATAAGGAGAAAAATCGAAAACCTTTTCGGTTTTTGACAGACACAAAAATGCTATACAACGAAGAAGAAATTTTCTGTAATTTCTGCAGAAACAATCGTGACGAAGAAAATAATAATGCATCTCCTTTTCCTCAAAATATATCTTTAGCAATGGCTTACGTTCCATATCAGAACTGGCAAAACATCTACGACACATCCAACGCCTTTTCAGCGGGAACGATTTTTGCAGATTTGGATAAACCTTTTTTAGGTTACGGAAAGGGGCAGAAAAGATGAACAGAGCAAAGGATTTAAGAAAGCTTCAAGAATTACAATTTGCTTTACACGAAACCGTTTTATATTTAGACGGTCATCCTAATTGTACAAAAGCTATGGAATATTATAAAGAAATGCAAGGCAAAGTAAAAGCAGCATACGAAAACTACACATCAAAATACGGTCCTCTTACCGCTTTTGAAGTAAACGGTGACACATGGAGCTGGATAAACCAGCCTTGGCCATGGGAAGGAGAATAATATGTGGACATACGATAAAAAATTACAATACCCTGTAAATATAAAAAATCCCGATCCCGCCATGGCAAAGCTCATCATGAGTCAGTTGGGCGGCCCTGACGGAGAATTAGGCGCATCCATGCGTTATCTTAACCAAAGATACACAATGCCATATAAAGAGGTTGTTGGACTTCTTACGGATATAGGGACTGAAGAACTTGCACACATGGAAATTGTAGCGGCAATCATTCATCAGCTCACAAGAAACATGACGATGGACCAAATAAAAGAAGCAGGATTAGAAGCATATTTTGTTGATCATACAGCAGGCATCTACCCCGCTTCTGCCGGTGGAATCCCTTGGACAGCATCTTATATTCAGAGCACAGGAGACACCTTCGCAGACCTTCACGAAGACCTTGCGGCAGAGCAAAAAGCAAGAAAAACATACGATAACATTCTTCGCTTTGCAACTGACCCCGACGTTAGAGACCCAATCAAATTCCTCAGAGAACGCGAATTGGTGCATTTCCAACGCTTCGGTGATGCACTTAGAATCGTTCAGGATAACTTGGACTACAAAAACTTCTATGCATTCAATCCATCCTTTGATATGGATAGAAAAAAGATGTTTGATTAATATTTGAATAAGTAAAAAAGAGCAGATGGGGTCATCCATCTGCTCTTATCTGTTCGACATATTGGAATTGGTTAAATACTTTTTACTGGATGCAGTTCAATATATCC
>JAZRPU010000086.1:0-3342 GCA_045649365.1 Eubacteriales bacterium
AGACAAAAAGCTGTTTTTTGAAGATAAGGACACGTCTTATTACAAAAACAATAAAAAAATTGATAAGAAAGATGCACCGGATTTTTATTCCAAGGAGCAAGAAATTGCCCAAATATCTTTTGAAAAAGCCACGTCGGTATCTGCTTATAAAGGCGAGTTTAGCGATTGGTTGGGCGGCAATGCAGAGGTTACAATTGGGGAAGCAGAGGCTCATGGAACGATTTCAGCAGGATTATATGTCTATGGAAACGATAATAAAAAGGTTTTCAGCCCTGGGGTAAATGGAGAAATTGGCGCAAGCTTTACAGCATTTAATGCGCTTTATGAGAATCAACTTTTGGGAAATGAGAATTTGGGTCTTAATGTTGATGGCGGTGTAGAACTTTTGTCAGCCGGTGCCAAAGGAGATGTTGACATAGGCTTTTTGGGAAAAGATAAAAATGGCAATGTTGTTTTTGACCCTCAAATTCAAGCCAGTGGTGAATTAGAAGCAGTTGCCGCTGAACTTGAAGGAAGCGTTGGAGTTAATGTTTTGGGCGGTGAAGCTGAATTAAAAGGGTCTTTAAAAGTTGGAGTTGGTGTTAATGGTAGCATTGGCTATAAAGATGGTGTGTTCAAATGTGAAGTTGGCGCTTCATTAGGTCTTGGATTTGACGTAGGAGTTTCTATCGATGTAGGTGGTGCTGTCAATACTGTTGTTGAAGGCGCTTCTCAAGCATGGGATGTTGTGTCAGATGGTGCTTCTAAAGCGTGGGATTTTGTATCGGATGGTGCTTCTAACGCGTGGAATTTCTTTTTTTGATACAAATTTACTTATCTAATTTATAATATATTAAAAATATTGTTTGGAAGTAATTTGTATGAAAAAGGAATTTCATGCTGTTGGCAGAATAAAAAGAATTAACGATGATGAATTTGGAAACGTTTGGTTTTATGTCGATATAAACATAAACGGAGTTGTATATTCTGCTCAAACGGACAAATACAGAAGCGTTCCTGTAAACACAGCCATTGGAGATTATGTTCAGGTTGTTTATAGGTTTATTGATGAAAAAATGATCAGATGCTATATAGTTCAAAGCGGATTTGAAAGAATAATCAGAGATGATGTGAAAATAAATCCTTTAATAATTATTGGCGGTTTATTGGGCTTTTTGATTATAGTTTTGCTGCTGATTATTGATGCAATTTGGGGCTTGTAAAAAAAAGAAAATATGATATAATACAAATGTTTGATTTGATTGGAGGATATTTGTTATGTTTAATGGTTTGTTACCAATTGGTTCTGTTGTGCTTTTGAAAGAAAGCACCAAAAGAGTTATGATTATTGGTGTTTGTCAAAAAGGAGTTACTACAGAAGAAAAAATTTGGGATTATTCAGGCGTTGTTTTCCCTGAAGGATATATTTCTTCAGATAAACTTTTTTTGTTCAATAATGATCAAATAGAAAATATTTATCAAATAGGCTTATTAGACGTTGAGTCTATGAATTTCAAAATCAGAGCGGACAAAGCTATCAAAGAATTAAGAGAAAAAGAATAGTTATATTGGATTCTTAAAATGATAAATAAACGTTGTGTAGGGTATATGTTAAGAATGTGGTTTACTGTTAACTTAACTTGAGGTATTCTATATAACACAAATAATTTTACCAACAAAAAATACCTTCGGTACGGAATGTGGACCGAAGGTATTTTATTTATTCGAGAAATCAATAAACCAAAAACATTTTAACGATTTCTTTTATTTCAAAGCCTTTAAGCTTATTTTCTTTGATAACGTCAACGACTTTTTGGGAGCAGATAAATTCATTATGGTGCTTGATTTTGATAATATCCTTATCACCTAAAGTATCTTCTTTCAATATAGTTTCAAAAATTCGATGTCTGCTTAATTTTCCGCAATCACATATTGGACATACGTTTTTCCGTTTCAGATGCATCGCTTTATAATCAAGCTCTGTTTGGTGTTCTGTGTCAACAGACATAAGATAGCATTCAACGTCGAGAGGGTGAAGCTCTTTTCTTTTTTGATGAAAAGCTTGTACTCTTTCAAAAGAAACGCCTGTTATTTTAGCATTTTCAAAGGCTTCTTTAGTTTCTTTTGAAACGTAGAAGAAATCGTGACTGTCCCCGCATAAAATACCATCGGCAATTTTATTTACATCATCGTATTCAAAAACCACAGGACTCCCTTTTAATGCTTCAAAGTGTCTTACTCCGCACTCACATGTAATTACATTATGTTGCAAAACGGACCATATATAGTTTTTCTTTCCATAAGGTGGCATAGAAACGTCGAAACAATAGTAAGTAGTATCCATAAGAGTGCCTCATTGAAATCTTTTGTAAAAACAAATTGAAACGTATAAATTAAAGCTTTAAAAAATTATTATTGTTCAAAGCAAATGTATTATCTGCCCAAATTAATATATCTTGCAATTTTAAAAACGCTTTTGTAAAGAAAAATGTCAAAGCCGGGTCCGCTTGCAGAAAATTTATGCCCGTTATCACCAATGAAATCAGCATAATAATATCTATCTTCTGTTGAACGCTTTATTTCAAAACTGTACCCATTGTCTTCAATGTACCAAAGTAAATCCGATACGGTGGCTAATCTGCTTCCTTCTTCTGCTGCCTTTTTATCTGTTTCGGTGATTTCCTTGCATTTAATGTCTTCACCACCAATTATATAGTTTTTACCATTCCAGTAGTAAACACACCCGGGCCAGCAAAGATGTTCGTCTTCGCCGAAATTAAAACCAACTTTTCTTAATTTTTCCATTGAAAATATGCTTAAATACATTATTTCCCCCGAACGAGTTTTGTTTTAACGTATTATACCATTAAAAATTACTATTTTCAAGGGAAAAGGAGATAGTTTTCAAAAATAATGATTGACCCTTTTCAAAAAAGATGATATACTGAAAATGCACGTTATTAAAATTAAGAGGGAGAATATGAAACAAATAGAAATTCGTTTTGCCACTAAAGAAGATACACCATTGATATTGAGCTTTATAAAAGCTCTTGCGGAATATGAAAAAATGTCAGAACAGGTTGTAGCCGATGAGAAGCTTTTGAGCTATTGGCTGTTCGAAAAAAACAAGGCAGAGGTAGTTTTTGCTTTGGAAAATGGAAAAGAAGTGGGATTTGCTTTGTTTTTTCATAATTTTTCCACCTTTGTGGGAAAAGCGGGGATATATCTGGAAGACCTTTTCGTGCTTCCTGAATATCGAGGAAAAGGATATGGAAAAGGACTTATTAAGTTTCTTGCCCGACTTGCTTTAGAGCGGGGATGTGGGAGAATGGAGTGGTGGTGTCTTGATTGGAACAAATCAAG
>JAZRPU010000087.1:0-7227 GCA_045649365.1 Eubacteriales bacterium
GATAACGGAAACGGTGGAATCACAGTAACTTCTGAAATGACCAAAGAAGGTCAGAAAGCAACAAGCGCAGATTTCGTTAACACATATAGTGTAACAGGTCGCGATACAGTTGTAATCAAAGGAACAAAAGAACTCGTTGGAAAAACTCTCGACGATAACATGTTCACCTTTGTTCTTAAAGATGCAAGCGGTGCTGTTGTTGAAAGAAAACAAAACGTAAACGGAAAATTTGAATTTACTCTTGAATTTACTGAAGAAAATATCGGTACACATACCTACACCGTAACAGAAATAAACGACGGTAAGGGTGGAATCAAATATGACGAATCCGTATATACTGTAATAGTAACAGTTTCCGATAACGGAAACGGTGGAATCACAGTAACTTCTGAAATGACCAAAGAAGGTCAGAAAGCAACAAGCGCAGATTTCGTTAACACATATAGTGTAACAGGTCGCGATACAGTTGTAATCAAGGGTACAAAAGAACTCGTCGGAAAAGCTCTTGAAGACAATATGTTTACCTTTGTTCTTAAAGATGCAAGCGGAAATACAATTGCAACAAAGCAAAACGTGGACGGAAAATTTGAATTTACTCTTGAATTTACTGAAGCTAACGTAGGAAGAACTTACACCTACACCGTAACAGAAGTAAACGACGGCAAGGGCGGAATCAAATATGATGATTCTGTTTATACTGTAACAGTAACAGTTTCCGATAACGGAAACGGTGGAATTACAGTAACTTCCGCAATGACCAAAGAAGGAAAGACCGCTACAAGCGCAGACTTCGTTAATACCTATAGTGCAACAGGTAAAGATACCGTTGTAATCAAGGGTACAAAAGAACTCGTTGGCAAAGCTTTGGAAGACAATGCATTTACATTCGTTCTCAAAGACGAAAGCGGAAGAGTAATTGCAACAAAGGAAAACGTAGACGGAAAATTTGAATTTTCTCTTGTTTTTACCGAAGAAAGCATCGGTACACATACTTATACCGTAACAGAAATAAACGACGGTAAGGGCGGAATCAAATATGACGAATCCGTATATACTGTAATAGTAACAGTTTCCGATAACGGAAACGGTGGAATCACAGTAACTTTCGCAATGACCAAAGAAGGAAAGACCGCTACAAGTGCAGACTTCGTTAACACATATAGCGTAACAGGTAGTGATACCGTTGTAATCAAGGGAACAAAAGAACTCGTTGGCAAATCTTTGGAAGACAATGCATTTACATTTGTTCTCAAAGATGCAAGCGGAAGAGTAATTGCAACAAAACAAAACGTAAACGGTAAATTTGAATTTACTCTTGAGTTTACCGAAGAAAACATTGGTACACATACCTACACCGTAACAGAAACAAATGACGGTAAGGGCGGAATCAAATATGACGATTCCGTTTATACAGTTAAAGTTACAGTTTCCGACAATGGAAATGGTGGAATTACTGTTGAAGCTGAAATGACAAAAGGCGGCAACGCTACAGAAACAGCGGCATTTACAAACTATTATGCTGTAGAGGGCGAAAAGACAGTAGTAATTGAAGGAACAAAAGAACTCGTTGGAAAAGCTCTTAAGGACGGAGATTTCACCTTTGTTCTTAAAGATGCAAGCGGAAGAGTAATTGATACGAAACAAAATGCGGCAGGTATATTCAGCTTCGTTTTGAGTTATACTGAAGTGCACATCGGTACACATACCTACACCGTAACAGAAGTAAACGACGGTAAAGGCGGAATCAAATATGATGATTCTGTTTATACAGTTAAAGTTACAGTTTCTGATGACGGAAACGGTGGAATTACAGTAACTTCCGAAATGACCAAAGAAGGTCAGAGTGCAACAAGCGCAGACTTCGTTAACACATATAGTGCAACAGGTGAAGATACCGTTGTAATCAAGGGAACAAAAGAACTTGTTGGAAAAGCTTTGGAAGACAATGCATTTACATTTGTTCTCAAAGACGAAAGCGGAAGAGTAATTGTAACAAAGCAAAACGTTGATGGTAAATTTGAATTCTCTCTTGAGTTTACCGAAGCAAACATCGGTACACATACCTACACCGTGACAGAAGTAAACGACGGTAAAGGCGGAATCAAATATGATGAATCTGTTTATACTTTGACTGTTAAAGTTGAAGACAACGGAAACGGTGGAATTACAGTAACTTCCGAAATGACCAAAGAAGGTCAGAGTGCAACAAGCGCAGACTTCGTTAACACATATAGCGTAACAGGTAGTAATACCGTTGTAATCAAGGGTACAAAAGAATTAGTTGGCAAAGCTCTTGATAATAACACATTTACCTTTGTTCTTAAAGATGAAACCGGTAAAACTGTTGCAACAAAGCAAAACGTTGATGGCAAATTTGAATTTTCTCTTGAGTTTACCGAAGAAAACATCGGTACACATACCTACACCGTAATCGAAATAAACGACGGTAAGGGCGGAATCAAATATGACGAATCCGTTTATACAGTAACAGTAAAGGTTGAAGACAACGGAAACGGTGGAATCACAGTAACTTCTAAAATGACCAAAGAAGGTCAGATAGTTACAAGTGCAGATTTTGTTAACACATATAGTGTAACAGGCCGCGACACTGTTGTAATCAAAGGAACTAAAGAGCTTATTGGCAGAGAGCTTGCAGACGGAGAATTTACTTTCGTTCTTGAAGACGAAAATGGTGTTACCGTTGGTTCAAAGCAAAACGTAAACGGAAAATTTGAATTTACCCTTGAATTTACTGAAGCTAATGTGGGTAAAGTTCTCAAATATAAGCTTTATGAAGTTAACAATCGCTTACAGCGTGTAGAATATGATAACTCTGTATATACAGTAACAGTAAAGGTTGACGATAACGGAAACGGTGGAATAATCGTTGAATCCGAAATGACCAAAGAAGGTCAGACTGTGACAAGTGCAGATTTTGTAAACGTATATACACCTAAACCCGATGATATGGGCGTTGAAATCCTTGTTGATAAAACAGTTCAGAATATCGGAACAGAAGTAATCGGACCCGATGGCTTTGAATTCATCCTTGAAAATCTCACAACAGGTGAAAAGACCTCTGTGATTTCTGATGAAAACGGAAAAGCAAAATTCACTCTCGTATTCAGCGAAACCGATATCGGAAAAACATATTCCTATAAGGTTTATGAAGTTGACGGTGGAAGAGAAAACGTTGTATATAGCACATTAGTGTATGATATAACTATTTCAATTTCTTTGGGCGAAGATAATAAGCTCTATGCAACCGTTACAAAGGGTGAAGAAACTGTTGACGAAGCGGTTTGCCAATTTGAAAACATTTACAATGAAACTCCTCCCGCAAAACCCGGCGACAGCTCCAAAACAGTTGTGTGGACTATAATTCTTGGTATCTCCGCTTTTGGATTTGCCGCAACCTTAATTTATGGCAAAAAGAAAAAGGAAGAACAAGACGCATAATGTCCCAAATTGAGATGTAATCTCTGAAATAAATGACGCTCCAACGTGAAATATATCATGTTGGAGCGTCATTGACTTTGAACTTTTGTGATAATAAAAATTAAAAAACAAATAACTTTTTTGATACTAAATGTGAAAAATTGACAGTTTCTCTTGACAATTTCCTATATAGATGATAAGATAACCACGCTTATTTATGGATATTTGTTTGTTAAAACGAGTGGTTATTTAATTATAATTGACTTTTATTTTCTGCTTGAAATAGCAGAAATGGTTTAATGAGGTGAAATTTATGCATGTTCAAAAAAAGGCACTTGCTGTTCATGATATTTCATGTATCGGTCGCTGTTCTTTGACGGTTGCTCTTCCTATAATGTCTGCTGCCGGAATAGAAACCTCTGTTTTGCCAACGGCAATGCTTTCTACTCATACGGGTGGCTTTGAGGGATATACTTTTACAGACCTTACAAATGAGCTTGACCCTATTGCAGAGCATTGGAAAACGTTGAACAGAAAATTCGATTGTATTTACAGCGGATATTTAGGTTCTGAAAGACAGATTGGTATTGTTGAAAGCTTGTTTGATAATTTTGCTGACGATGGTTGCATCAAATTAGTTGATCCTGTTATGGCTGATAATGGAAAGTTTTATTCGATTTTTAATGATGATTTTGCCAAAAGAATGGTAAAGCTTTGTTCTAAAGCTGATATAATCGTTCCTAATATAACAGAAGCTTGCTTCCTGCTTGGAGAAGAATACGTAGAAGGTCCTTATACCGAGAGTTATATTAATAACCTCTTGGAAATGCTTCTTTCCTTGGGAGTTAAAGGCGTTGTTCTCACAGGCGTTTATTATGATGATTATAATCTTGGCGCCGCTTCTGTTATGGCGGGAGAAAAACCGAATTATTATTTCAGAAAGAAAATAGACGGTTATTATCACGGAACGGGTGATGTATTCGGTAGTGCTTTAGGCTCTGCGTTGCTTAATGGATTTGACTTGGCAGATGCTTCAAGAATTGCAGTGGATTATACCTGCAACTGCATCGAGCGTACAAACCGCGAAAATACAGATATAAAATACGGGGTTAACTTTGAAAACGAAATCCCCGGGTTTTTAAAGCTTTTAAAAATAATTTAATTTAAAAAGCTGTAAAAGAGCAAATCTCTTTTACAGCTTTTTTCTATATAATATCAACGTTTTTTGGCAACAAAATAAAATCTGTGAGCTTTTCCTCTGATGTATCCGTTATCATTTAAAAGCTTTTGAGCCTTTTTTAAATTTTCAATATCTTTTAAAACGGAAAAGTTTGGAAACTCCCATTCAATTATTTTAGCAAACCATACAAGCGCTCCCACGTCATAAAATTCAATAGAATGGAAGGCTTCGTCTTTTTCTAAAATATCAAAGCCCACGTTCTTAAATTCTTTCACTTTTATTTGCAGCTGTTGGTCGGGGAATGGCGGTTTTTCGTCGGGGAGAAGAAGCTCAACAAATTCTCGGTCATTATATGAACCAACTTGTTGGGTTATGAATAAACCACCGCTTTTCAAAACTCTGAAAATCTCTTTTGGATTCAAGTCCCCATGTCTGTTAAGCACCATGTCGAAGCTTAAATCATTAAAAGGTATTTTATCAGCCAATGCTTTTTTTACAGTTATTCCCTTGGGAGGAAGAGTTTTTTTGCAAAGCTCAAAATTTGGCTCGTACCCTTCGGTAACGGATATGTTTTCGCAAGGGTGACCGAGAGAAAGAATAAATTCTCCTCCGCCTGTGTCCATATCAAGAATTTTCATTTTCGGGTTTAGGTGCTTCAGAATTGTTTTGCGGTAATCCCACGGGAGAGCTTCTCCGTTATCGCTCCATCTTCCGTTAAGGTGTGAAAAATTCCAGCCTTTAATTTTAGCAATTTTCTCTTCTTCTTTCCAAAGCTCTATGAGATGGACGTTTGTTTCCTGCATCTTTTCCTCCGTTTTTTAAAAAAGCAGTTTTACAGATGATTTTTGCTTTTGCAAATAATAACGTCATTGTTTACACTTTGAGGAATGACAGTTACTATATCACCCTCGTTATATTCATTTTCAAAGGTTGGCTCAATAAACGCTTCCGCAAAATCTCTTGTGTGACCCTTGTAATATTTTCCGTCAAAGCTTTCTATAAGTATTTCGAGAGGAATGCCTATTTTTTGAGAAAGTAGACTTTCTTTAATTTCTTTTGAAACCTCTATAAGCCTTTTGTTTCTTTCCCTTGCTTCTTCGTAGGGGATTTTTCCATCCATGTCATAAGCTTCTGTGTTGGGGCGCGGAGAGAAAGAAAAAGCGTGAACGTGCAATAGCTTATATTTGCGTACAAATTCAAGAGTTTCTTCAAACTCTTCTTTGGTTTCTGTGGGGAAAGAGGTTATTATATCTGCTGAAAGCATTATTTCGGGAATTTCTTTTCTCAACGCCTCGATTCTTGAACGTAGCTTTTCACCGTTATACGGTCTTTTCATAAGCCTTAAAATTCGGCTGTTGGGAGATTGAACTGAAAGGTGGAGGTGGGGCATAAAGCTTTTCACCCCTTTGATGCATTCAATAAACTCGTCCGTCAAAACATTTGGGTCGAGTGAGCCAAGGCGTATTCTTTTGATTTGCGGAATTTCGCCTAAAGCACAAATAAGCTCTGATAGATTTTTGTTACCAAAGGCTGAAATTTCAATTCCCGTGAGTATAATTTCTTTGTATCCCACCTCTGCGAGCCTTTTTGCTTCGCAAAGGATATCCTTTATGTCGCGGGTAGTGGATTTTCCTCTTAATTTATGTATAAGACAATAGGTACAATTTCCATTGCATCCGTCTTGTATTTTAACGTATGCTCTGCAAGCGGAAACAAAAGGAAATTCTTTGGGAGAAACGTTGCAAATGGAAAGTGGTGAATATTCCTCGTTCATTCCATGGAGCTTTTTTATCGCTCCAACACATGTTTCTTTTTCTTTGCATCCCGCAACGAAAGAAACGTTTTTGATTTTTTCAACCTTTTCTCTTTTATGTTCCGAATAACAGCCCGCAACGATAACATATTTCGACGCATTTGCAGCTTTTTTTATTGATACAAGGCTTTTTCGTTCACTTTCAGCAGTAACCGCACAAGTGTTGATAAAGGAAAATTCCGAAGGCTCGCCAAAGGGAACAGCTTTGAAACCGTTTTGAGAAAGCTGTTCAGCAATTGCTCTCGTTTCGTATTGATTAACTCTGCAACCTAAAGTATAAAAAGAAACTGTGTTTTTTTCAAAGCTCTTATTTTCTTCAGCTTTATCACTTTCGGCAAAAAGTGAATTTACAGTTTCTAAAAATCTTTCTTTTCCTCCCATGGAGTTCAGAGCGTCTATCAACGCTTTTGACGTAAGATTATCAGGCAACCCGTAAGCTTTTAAAAGAAGCTTCCTTTTTTCTGCACTATCACTTTTTCCTGACAGCCCATGCTCCCAAAGTAAGCTTCCCGTAACGGTTTCCCATTCCTCTTTTTCTTCTTCAAAAGGGGAGAGGAGCTTTAATAAAGTTTCGGTTGTCATTCCTTCTACGCCTAAAAGATTTTCTGCAGAACGATTCGTTTTTCTTTTTTCTTTTCCCGAAATTTGAGGGATATATAAATTTATCAGCTTTTCTGCAGGGATACTGCCTTTGAGTCGGGAACGGATAAAAGCACCCGCCTTGTCGCTGTCTGTTAAAATTATTAATTTCGTTTCCTTTGCCAGAGTGGATAAAAGATTTTTCTTTTTCTGGTCA
>JAZRPU010000088.1:0-8958 GCA_045649365.1 Eubacteriales bacterium
TTTGTTACAATATCATCAGAATTAATTACGTTAACATATTTTGTAAATCTTTCTTTCAGAAACTCAAAATTTCTTTTTCCATAAAAAACTCTTGGGCTTCCAAATGATAAACCGTACAGAGCGTTTCTTATATCGGGCATATTGTACCATACGTATTCATAACATAATGATGCTAAAGCTCCTCCATGACTATATCCAACGATAATACATGAATTAAAATCAGAAGTTTCAAGCAATTTTTTTATATAAGGCATCAGACTTTTCCAAACTTTCAAAAAACCCCTATGACATTTCCACGGAATATCCATACCTTTGTACGCCTTTGAAGGAAAATCAAAATTATTCTTCCAATCTACTATACCATTACTGTGTTCAAAGAATATGTATCTTTTTCTATCAATAATGTATGATGAATAGCTTCCGTCATTTTCTACGTGAATATATTCTGCTTTTAAACATTTTTCAAATATATCACATAAATCAAATTTCAAAATATTATCCCCTTTTGGTAAAAAGAAATTTATGTATTTGTTTTATTTTTCGCTTCAATATATTTCATTTTCGTAGCAAGTCCGCCTCTGATATGTCTTTCGGATTTGTTTTTTTGAAGCACAGATTTGGTTTTTTGATAAAGAGAATAGTCTATTTCTTTTAACGTTACAGTTAGCTTTTTATGTACTGTTGATTTTGATATTCCGAATTTTTGTGCTGTTTTTCTTACTGTTGAATTGTTTTCAACAATATATTTTGCCATTTCTTCAATAAGCTTTTCATGCTTTGAGGCATTTCTATAAAAAAAGTCGGACTCTTTTGATGACATAGATTTTCTCCCGTATTTTTAGTACGGTAATCTATATGAAAAAGAGTCCGATTATATTCATTTTACTTATATGGAATTATTTTTTTAAAGCTCCATCAAGTTCTTTTTCCGGATTGATTGTAACACCGCCAACTTTTAATTCAAAATGAACGTGCGGTTCGTCACCAACCTCAACGAGTGCTGTTGAGCCTGAAACTCCGATTATATCTCCCGCTTTTATTTCTGCCCCTTTTTTTATTCCTTCGGGTAAAGTATTATCAAGATTCATATAATATGAAACTAAATCATAATCATGGCTGATCGCAACGGTTTTTCCCATCATTGGGTCATCATAAACGTCAAGAATAACTCCATCTGTGTATGCATGAACAGCGGCACCCAATTCTGTTGCAATATCAATTCCCTCATGAACTCTGTAGTCGTTTAAAGTTTCTGAAAAAACAAGTACATCAATAGAATATTTTTTTATTATTTCTCCATTGACCGGATAGAAATATTCTTCAACAGTAGGCTCTTCAACGATGCCTGATTGATTGCTATCTACAGGCTTTTCCGGCTCGCTTGGCTCTCCTAATGAAAAGTCGGGAATATTGATTTCGGGAATACTTATATCAGGAGTTTCAATATCAATATTACCCAAATCATCATAAGAATAGCTTAATGAAAAAACACCAACCGCTGTTGCCACAACAACCATAAGCGCTAAAGACATATAAACAGATGCACCGTATTTTTTCATAAATTCTTTTGATTTGAATTCTGAAAAACGTTTTTTGAAGTCAAACTTTTTGCGTTCAACCTTTTTTTCTTTCTGATTTTTGTTGTTTTGTTCCATAATTGCCCTCCAATATTTGTTGTCAGTAGTTTTACCGATAATTGTGGCAATTATTCAATTTTTTTACTTTTTTCGTAAAAAAATAAAATTAGTCTTTGCTTGAAATGAAAGATGAATTTTTGTTTGATTCTGCAAGAAGTTCTTTGTATACATTTAAGGCTTTTGAAACTTTCTTGACGTAAGATGAAGTTTCGGGATAAGGGATATTTGTAAGATTTTTGCCATCTGAAGAATACCTATTATCTGCAAGCCAACCTTTTACTCTTGTGTATCCGGCATTATATGATGCAAATACTGCTTTTTCATCTTCAAGACGTTCATATAGAAATTTAAGATAATATGTTCCATAGCGAATGTTTGTCAATGGATCGGTTATCATTTCTTCATCGCACTTTTCCCCTAAACGAGTTGCTATCCACAAATAAGTTTCAGGCATAAGCTGCATTAAACCAATTGCTCCGACTCTTGAAACTGCATCTTTATCGAAATTACTTTCTGTTTTTATTACAGCGTATATAACAGATTCTTCGACACCAAATTCTTCAGAGGCTTTTTTTACTTCTTCGCTGTATTCAATGTTGTAATTTTCTTTTGACATAAAATTATATACAAAGTAAGAAATTTTATCTTTAAATAAAAATAAGAAACAACTAATGCTAATTCCAATAACAAGAAAAAAACATAATAGTCTGATTTTCTTTGTCATATCTTTTTTTCAACCTCTTTGATAAAAGAAATCGTCTTCTCTTTTAATTCTTCTAACGTTCCATTGTTTACAATAACAAAATCAGATTTGTTTATTAAAAATTCTTCACTTACTTGTGATGATAATCTTTTTTTAATCTCATGGTCGGATTTTCCATCACGATTCCTGATTCTTTCAATTAAATTTTTTTCATCAGAAACAACAGTAAGAATAAAATTGCATTTTTTATCGAGTCCGCTTTCAAATAATGTAGGTGCATCAAGAAAAACAACTTTATCTCCCTTTGAGGCAAATTGTTCTATGGTGAGTTCTATTTCTTGAATAATGTATTTATGTGTAATTAAATTCAATGTTTTTGTTTTTTCATCACTTCCAAAGGCTATCGATGCAAGCATTGAGCGATTTAACGTACCGTCTTCAAAAAGAATTTCTTTACCAAAGCTTAACGTTAATTCGTCAAGACATTTGCTCCCTTTTTTAGTTACATTTCTTGAAACAATATCGCAGTCAATGTAGGAAGAATATGTTTCTTTGATGAATTTCCCTACTGTACTTTTCCCGCTTCCGCTTTTTCCGCAAATACCAACAATTGTCATAATTCTATAACCTTTCCAATCTCTTCGGGAGAAATGGCTCCAATTCGTATAATAAATGGTTTGTCATCAACTAACGAAACGATAGTTGATTCGATACCAACCGATGTTTTTCCGCTATCAATTATTGCAGGAATTTTTCCTCTGAAAGTTTTAACAACGCTGAAACATTCTTTGGGACTTGGTTGTGAAGAAATGTTTGCAGAAGTCCCCGCTATAGGACATTTAGCTTTTTTAGCCAGCTCTATAAAAACATCGTTGGAAGGAAGTCTTAATGCAACAGTATTTAATCCGCCTGTAACGGTAGGCCCCAATACATTTTTTTTCTTCAAAACAACGGTTATCGGTCCAGGAGCAAAAGCTTCAAAAAGCTTGTATGCTCGTTTATCCATAAATGCAATTTCTTCTCCCTGTGAGGGATCATATAAATGACATATCAATCCTTTGTTTGAAGGTCTGCCTTTTAACTCATATATCATTTGGCATGCGCTTTCATCAAGAGCGTTTGCTCCTAATCCGTAAACGGTTTCTGTGGGAAAAGCAATAACGTTTCCATTTTGTATAAGTTTGGCACATTCATCTAAAACAAGTCCGTCTTTTAATGCATCGGTAATTTGAAATATATCTGTTCTCATAACATTTCACTCCCCAAAAGATAATTACATCTTTATTTTATCATTTTTTATATTTTTTTCAAGTGTTTTTTTGCACAATGAATATAAAGTAGAAGATTATTTTTATAAAATCTATTGTGTTTTGTGAAAAAAAGTGTTATAATAGTAACGATTATTTTGGATAATTATATCTTGGAGAAAAAATATGCCAATAAAAATTCCTAATTCACTTCCAGCCGCTGATATACTTCACAGCGAAAATATATTTATCATGAACGAAAGCCGAGCGTCATCTCAGGATATAAGGCCTTTAAAAATTGCTATTTTGAATTTGATGCCAACAAAAATAGTGACCGAAACACAATTATTGAGATTGCTTTCAAACACGCCTTTACAAGTTGATGTCAGCTTTATGAATACCGTTTCAAGAGTGAGCAGAAATACGCCTGCTGAACATCTTAAAGAGTTTTACGGAACTTTCGAGGATTTCAGACATATCAAGTTCGATGGTATGATAATAACAGGTGCTCCTGTTGAGCATTTAGAGTTCAGCGACGTTGACTATTGGGACGAGCTTTGTGAAATTTTTGAATGGACTAAACATAACGTTTTTTCAAAATTATATATTTGCTGGGGCGCACTTGCTGCTCTTAATTATCATTATGGTATTAAAAAGAAAGGGTTTGATAAAAAACTTTCGGGTATTTTTTATCACGAAACACTTATTCCCTCTCATCCTGTAACAAGAGGCTTTGATGAAGTTTTTAAAGCCCCTCATTCGCGTTTTTCTGGTATAAGTGAGAGAGATATAAAGCTTAACCCTTCTCTCGATCTTCTCGCGAGCTCCCCTGTTGCAGGTCCATATCTTATTGCTTCTAAAAAATATAGAGAAGTATTTGTTACAGGACATCCCGAATATGATTTTGACACTTTGGCAAAAGAATATTTCCGCGATTTGGATAAAGGGATTTCTCCTGCAATTCCCGAAAATTATTTCCCTGATAATAATCCCCAAAATACGCCTAAAAATCTTTGGCGTTCTCATGCTCATTTGCTATTTTCAAATTGGCTGAATTATTGTGTATATCAAGGTACTCCGTTTAATACCGAAGATATAATGTGAAAGGCTTTTTTATGATTAACAATTACCGAGATGAAATTTTAAAATTAAAAAAGGAAAAAAATGCATATATAGTTGCTCACTACTATCAGCCATTAGAAATACAACTTTTAGCTGATGCTGTTGGCGATTCGTTTGAACTTGCAAAAAAATGTGTAAAAGCTGATTCCAACAGAATAATTTTTTGCGGAGTTCATTTTATGGGAGAGAGCGCAAAGATTTTATCTCCCCAAAAAAGAGTTTTTGTTCCCGCGGATGATGCGGGATGCTTAATGGCAGACACAATAACTGCAGAAAAGCTTGAAATGTTGAAAAAAGAATTTCCGCATGCTGCAGTTGTTTGTTATATTAATTCTTCAGCGGAAGTAAAAGCATTGTCTACTATTTGCTGCACGTCATCTAATGCTGAAAAAGTAGTTGCTTCTCTGCCACACAAACAAATTATATTTGCACCTGATAAGAATCTTGGTGGACATATTGCAAAGCTTTTTCCGGATAAGGAATTTATATTATACGACGGTTGTTGTCCTATACATGCAAACGTTACAGCATCTGAAGTGTTTGAAATGAAACGTGTTTACCCCGATTCATGTGTTTTGGCTCACCCAGAATGTTCTTCTGAAGTTACTTCATTATCGAACGTTGTAGGAAGTACATCCAAAATTCTTTCTTATTGTGAATCTTCGGAAGAAAATAAATTCATAATAATAACTGAAAAAGCTATTGAAGAACGGTTATCTTATTTTTTGCCCGATAAAAAATTTGTCACAGCATCTCCAAAGCTTGTTTGCGAGGATATGAAAAAAATAACATTTGAGAAAATATATAATTCTCTTGCTAATGATTTTGGAGAAATTATTCTTGATGAAGAAGTTTCTGCAAAAGCTTCAATTGCATTAAAAAGGATGATGGAAATCAATGCGTAGATATTTATTTGATTCAAAAATTAAAAATGCTGATATTTATGAGTTTGATGCAGTAGTTGTTGGGAGTGGTATTGCTGGTCTATATGCCGCCCTTCACCTCGATTCAGGAAAGCAGTGTGCGGTTGTTACAAAAGCAAATATTGATGAAAGTAACTCATATCTTGCTCAGGGTGGAATAGCTGCTGTTTTAACAGACGATGACACGTATATTGCTCACATAGAAGATACTTTGAAAGCTGGCGCGGGGCTTTGTGACAGAGAGGCTGTTAAAGTTCTTGTAGAAGAAGGACCTGAAAATATAAAAACTTTAATTGAAATGAAAATTCCCTTTGACGTAAACAGCGAAGGAGATTTGCATATTACTCGAGAAGGTGGACACAGAGTAAGAAGGATTGTTCATTGCGGTGGAGATGCAACAGGTAAAGAAACCACAAAGCAGTTGGGCCGTCTTGCTTTTTCAAAAGAAAATCTTCATTTTTTTATGGAATCTTATTTAGTTGACATATTAACAGATTCAAAAGGTGTTTGTGGAGTTGTTTTATTTGTTGGAGAAGAATATAAAATTCTGAAATCTTCAAATATTATCATTGCCACAGGAGGATGCGGTCAAGTATATAAATATACAACAAATCCTGTTGGATCTGTTGGTGATGGCATTGCTGCTGCAGAAAGAGCGGGAGCCGAAATCAGCAATATGGAAATGGTTCAGTTTCACCCTACTACTTTGATATCTCCTGAAAAGACAGACAGATTGTTTTTAATTTCAGAAGCTGTAAGAGGTGAAGGCGCTGTACTGAAAAACCAAAACGATGAAGCATTCATGAAAGATAAACATGAAATGGCTGATCTTGCTCCTCGCGATATTGTTACTCGTGAAATATTGAAAGAATTATCTAGAACGTCTACCGATCGCGCTTTTTTGGATTGCTCTTCTATGACAAAAGATTTTTTCTCTTCAAGATTTCCAACGATATTCAATGAATGTGCAAGCAGAGGAATAAATATTCCTGAAGATAGGATTCCCATTCACCCTGCTCAACATTATTTAATGGGTGGAGTTAAAACAAATCTTGATGGAATGACGTCTATTGATGGCCTTTATTATTGTGGTGAAGCCGCAGAAAGTGGCATTCATGGTGGAAACAGACTTGCTTCCAACTCTGTGCTTGAATGTCTTGTTTTTGGAAGAAGAGCTGCTTATTCCATTAATAATTCAAAACGCCCTCAACGAAATATTGATTTTTCAAGCATCTTTTGCGAGAGCAAAGAGCAAAGTTTATCTATGAATGAACTTGATGAATACTATGTTTTGATTAAGAAAACAATGTCTAAATATGTTGGTCCTATAAGAACAGAAAGCGGATTAAAAATCGCTCTTGAAACTATAACTGAAATTTTTAACAAAATTAAAGATACGTCTTTGACGGCTCCTTATGCTTTCAAAATATTCAATATGTGTCAGATTTCTCTTATGATAATTAAATCATCATTATCGAGAAAAGAAAGCGTTGGAGCTCATTATATTGTGGAGGGATAAGATTATGAACGATAGATTTGACAGTATTATTTTTGCTTCATTTGATGAAGATATGCCTTACGGAGATATTACAACTGATTCTGTTATTGAAGATGGAACTTTTGCAGAAGGATTTTTCATTGCAAAAGAAAGCGGTATTATTTGTGGAATAGAAATTGCAAAAAGAGTTTTCGAGCTTTCGGGTGGAAACGTTATTTTGGAATGTTTCGTTAAAGATGGTGATAAAATCGAAAAGGGTGATAAAATTGCCCATATAAAAGGCGACGCAAAGTCTATATTAAAGGGAGAACGAACAGCGTTAAATTTAATGCAGAGAGCCAGTGGAATTGCAACATCAACTAATAAAGCTGTTAAAATGGTTGAAGGAACAAGAGCAAAGATTACTGATACAAGAAAAACAATTCCAGGCCTCAGACTTCTTGATAAATTCGCAGTTAAAGTTGGTGGCGGATATAATCACAGAATTGGACTTTCTGATGGCGTTTTAATTAAAGATAACCATATTGCAGCTGCAGGTGGAATTAAAAATGCTGTTTCCAAAGCTAAAGAAAATATTCCTCATACGTTGAAAATTGAAGTGGAAACGGAGAACATGAGTCAAGTTAAAGAAGCTCTCGATGCTGGTGCTGATATAATTATGCTTGATAATATGACAAATGAAGAAATGCATCAGGCAGTTTTAATTATTAATGGAAAAGCAATAACCGAAGCAAGTGGAAACATGGGCGAGCGTGATTTGAGAGCAGTTGCTGAAACTGGAGTTGACATTATATCTATCGGAGCATTAACTCATTCTGTAAAAGCGCTTGACATCAGCTTGAAATTTTCAATCGTGTAATAATTGTTTCTGAAGGAGATTATTGTGTTTGAAATTATACTGAATGAATTAAACGTAGATTTTATATTCAAGCTTTTTGGTACGTATGAATCTAACGTTAAGCTCATAGAAAACGCTTTATCTGTAAAGCTTTTGAACAGAGGCGATGGTTTAAAAATTGTTAGTGAAGAAAAAACAAACGCTGAAAATGCCAGAATTGTTGTTGAACAATTGGAAAAGCTTTCCCCTGTAAGTGCTGAATTGGATGAAAATACTGTTAACTACGTTATAGCGGAAGTTTTAGACGGAAAGAGCGAAGAATTGTCTGCTTTATACAGTAATTGTATATGTTTGACTGCTAAGGGAAAACCGTTAAAAGCAAAAACTGTTGGACAACAAAAATATGTCAATTTAATAAAAACAAACACCGTTATAATGGGCGTAGGTCCTGCAGGAACAGGAAAAACCTTCCTTGCTGTTGCTATGGCTGTTACAGCTTTGAAAGAGAAAAAGATTTCAAAAATAATTCTCACCCGTCCTGCAGTTGAAGCAGGCGAAAAGCTTGGTTTTTTGCCAGGAGATCTTCAAAGTAAAATCGACCCATATTTAAGACCATTATATGATGCACTTGGTGAAATGCTTGGAAACGAGAGCTTTCAAAAGCATCTTGAAAAAGGTACTATCGAAATCGCTCCTCTTGCTTACATGAGAGGAAGAACTTTAGATGATGCATTCATTATTCTTGATGAAGCACAAAATACAACGAAAGAACAAATGAAAATGTTCTTGACTCGTTTGGGAAATAATTCCAAGGCTATTGTAACGGGAGATGTAACTCAAATTGACTTACCCTTTATGAAAAAAAGTGGGCTCATTGAAGCTCTTGATATTCTTGGCGGCATTGATGGTATTGCAATTTTCAGATTTTCTCATAAAGATGTTGTAAGGCACCCTCTTGTTCAGAAAATTATTCTTGCATACGAAAAAAAT
>JAZRPU010000089.1:0-7110 GCA_045649365.1 Eubacteriales bacterium
GAGGGTTTAATTAAACCTGAAACAGAATGTATCTTTGTGGTTTCAATTGCTTCACTCAAGGACAAAGGAGGCAGGATTGTGGAAAGTCTTGAAGCCAACATGCTTTTACCTGTTCCGGGAGGGCCAATCATAAGAACGTTATGATTACCTGCCGCAGCAACCTCCAAAGCATATTTTGCAAAGTTCTGTCCTTTTACGTCTGACATATCAACTTCACAGCTCAAGGAAGAAATTCTGAACTCCTCTTCGTTGAAAAAACATTGGTCTATCTGAATTTCACCCGACAAATGCTTTAATAGTTCCCCAACGTTTCTTACAGGGAAAACATTAATTTCTCCCGCCGCCGCTGCTTCAGGAGCGTTTTCCGCAGGAACGTAAATTTCTTTAAAGCCTTTATCTCTTGCGGCGATTGCCATTGAAAGAACTCCTCTGACAGGGCGCAATGCACCCGTCAAAGAGAGTTCACCTAAAAAGCATTTTCCTGTTAAATCAATTCTGCTTTCTTTTGACGCAAACACACAAGAAAGAAGAATTGGCAAATCGTATGCAGAGCCTTCTTTACGAATGTATGCAGGAGCAAGATTCACGGTAATTAAATTCTGCTTTATTGAAACACCTGAACTGTGTGCAGCAGAATAAACTCGTTGAGCCGCTTCTTTTACCGCTGTATCAGGTAGACCTATTATTTCTAATTTTGGGTCTTGAGAAACGGAAGATTTAGCTTCAACCGTCACTACGATCCCCTCAACGCCACTCAAAGCGGCAGAATACACAATTCCTACCATATCACTTCGCCACAGTAAGCACTAGGCTCTCCATTATTTTTCGCATTTCACATCATATCGATGTTAACACACACCTGCACCTGACGAAAGGCACAATTTCTTGTACCAATTATACACCACCAAATACCTTTTGTCAATATTATTTATAAAATTATACTTCCATAATTTGTTCAATATCAATATATATTTAAAATCAAACTATGCTTTTGTTTGTTGATTTCACCTTTCACACTTGATTTTTTTGAGTAGGTAATGTATAATTAGCAAAGTGGAGGAGTCATCATGAAAAAAAATGAAATTTTTAATGCAAAAATAACTTCTGTTGGCAGCGGCGGCGAAGGCGTGTGCCGTATAGATAACATGGCTGTATTTGTTCCTTATGCTGTTTTAGAAGATGAAGCTGATATAAAGATTCTGAAAGTTAATAAAAGGTATGCATTTGGGAAAGTTGAAAAAATCACAAAGTCATCTCCCTATCGAGTGCCCGAAAGCTGTTCTGTTTTTGGAAAATGCGGTGGTTGCGCTTTGCAAACCACAAATTATGAAACACAATTGAAAATAAAGCAAACAAAAGTTAAAGATGCCCTTGAAAGAATTGGTGGTTTTTCTGATATAGAAGTTATGCCATGTGTTGGGAGTGACCCGCGTTTAGAATACCGAAATAAAGCACAATATCCAGTGTCTGACGCAAACGGTATTGCAGAAACAGGATTTTATGCCCCTCGTAGCCACAGACTTGTTAAAATGGACAATTGCATTCTTACAGATATTGACAGCAAAATTATCGCAAATACTATTATTGATTTCATGAACTCTCACAAAATCAAAGGATATAACGAAGAAACAAAAAAAGGATGTGTAAGACATATTTACACCAGACATGGTGATGAGGAAATAATAGTTGTTATCGTCGGCGCGGAAAAAACTTTAAAAAAGGAGAACGAACTTGTTCGCGCCCTTTTAAACGCGAAAATAAAGCGAAAAATCGTTGGAATAGTTTACAATTATAACCCAATCCCCGACAACGTTATTTTAGGTAACGAGCATAAAATTCTTTATGGCAGAAGCTATATTTACGATACGTTATGCAATATAAAATTCAAAATAGATTATAAGTCCTTTTATCAGGTAAACAAATCAACCACGGAAAAGTTATATAAAAAAGCCACAGAATTGCTGAATGCAAAAAAAGATGAAACTGTTCTTGACTTATATTGCGGAATAGGAACAATTACTCTTTGTGCCGCAAAGGATTGTAAAAAAATAATTGGAGTCGAGGTTGTTGAAGAAGCAATTGAAGATGCAAAAGAAAACGCCCGTTCCAACAACATAAACAATGCAGAATTTTATGTGGGAACTTCAGAAGACGTCTGCCCACAACTTGTAAAAAACGGGCTTTCCGCTTCCGCTGTGATTGTAGACCCGCCGAGAAAAGGTTGCGATATTGAACTCTTGAAAACGATAGTAACCCTCTCCCCTTCCCGAGTTGTATATGTTTCTTGCGACCCTGCAACGCTCGCGCGAGATGCTAAATTCCTTTGTGAAAACGGATACACCTTCGATAAAGCTTATCCTTTTGACCAGTTTCCTCAAACAAGTCATGTGGAAACTGTATTGCTTTTAAGTAAGAAAAAGGCCGACGATTATATCCGTATATCCGTTCATACGAAGGATTTGCAAACAAAAGCGAACTAACCGACAAATTAGAATTTGACGAACTGTTTTCAAGACTGGAATTGTTGAGAATATACTATTCTGAGGAGGATAAAAATGAAAACAATTGTGATTTATAATTCACAGACCGGATTTACAAAAAGATATGCTCAATGGATATCAGAAAAAGCAAATGCAGATTGCATTGAGTACAGTAAAGCTAAAAATGCGGATATAGATAGCTATGATGCCATAGTTTTTGGCGGCTGGGCTGTAGCTGGTTCAATAAGCAAACTCAAATGGTTCAAGAAAAATCTTTTGAGATGGAAGGATAAGAAACTAGTGGCTTTTTGTGTTGGAGCAAGTCCTATTGAAAACCCTGAAATTGAACTAACATTACCTAAAAACTTCTCAGAAGAAGAACTTAAAGTAGTAAGATGGTTCTATTGCCCTGGTGGTCTTGATTACGAAAAGATGCCTGCAATATCAAAGACAATGATGAAAATGTTTGTCAAGGTTTTGAAAGCAAAGAAAGATAAGACAGAGGCTGATATTGAACAGATAAAAATGATGTCATCATCATATGATATTTCAGATATAAAATATATCGAACCGATAATTGACTATCTTAATGGCTAAATACCTGTTTGGTCACAAGCAAAGCTGCTTGAGATTAACAAATTCCAATATATCAAACAACTTGGTAGACTCCCTGCCTAAAGGGACAACTGTCGAAATTGTATTACTTTTAAATCGAAAAGATATGCAAAAGTATATTGATAATTCTATGCACTTATGAAAGGAGCAGATTATGTTCTGTTCAATTAAAACGGAAGAAGATATAGAGGCCTTCCTTGATATAACAAACGCTCTTCACGATGGATATATCATTGGTGTTAATTTTACAAACAATGGATTTTCAAAGATAGAAGGCGGTCACCATTTTAATAACGAGCAAAAAAAGTTAACTATCGAGATTTTAGTTACAAGCATTTTTGACACCATAATTGAAATTGAATTTGAAAACATATACGAATGGCAGATAAAAGACTGTCAAAACGACATTTATACTGCTACCATTAAATTATTGGATAATTGGATTATTTGGTCAGATGATGTTTACAGCAATATAGACGAATTAAAAGACGGCACCTATGTTATTGCTGAATCTATGAAGTGGAGAATTGTAAAATAAAAGACATCTTCGTTGAAAAAGTCATCTTTTTCAAATCATACTACAAAGCATATATAAACTGATAACAAACATTATTTGTTTCTTTGATTTTATTTCAACAGGTGACAAAAAAGATTACAATAATCTCTTTTCCAAAAAGCAATTTACGAAAGGAAATACTATTCAACATGAAGCTAACGTTCAAGTCAGACAACAAAAACCTTTGTATCAGCTTATATATTTCTGTTAACAACGAAAAAAAGGAAATAGACAATAGCAATAAGGAAGTTTGTTTTGAAGTTTCTCACGATAATGATATTAATACAATCGTTGAATATAAAGCAGATGATACAAAAGAAAATAAAAATCTCATTTGCAAATTCTTTCTGTTTCTTCTCTCATTAATTCTTTCACCAATAGTATTTTTTATAGAAAACGAGGGTGGAATTAATAATCTTCATTTTTATCAAGATGCAAATCCTTTTGATATTCAAAAAAATTTCATTCTGCGAGCAATAGACGATACAATAACTTTGAAGTTTATACCGCCCAAATATATAAAATTGTGTAAAGGTTTTTCACAACCGAAAATTATAATAAACGGAGCTGAAATAATCAAAGAAGAGAGCATTGTTAAATATAACCAAAAATCTTTCAAAAAAGAATTCATGATATACCATTACCCTGCATACGTATTAATCTTTACTTTTATATTGTTATTAATAGCTATAATAACTTTTAGCTTAATTAATCTTTTATCTATGGGCAATACAATACAAATCGTAGGTCTATTATTTTGCTTGTTATTTATGGTAGCTCTTTTAGCAATATTTATTGTATTATTAATCCGTGAACACAGAACATTCAAACAAATAAACAAAAACCTAATTAATCAAAGCTCCTTGCAATTCGAAGAGGAATAACAAATATGTTTTTTCAAATTTTTACATTCACTGTAATGCTATTATTTTACATTAGCTACTTTTCAAAGTTTTTCAGTCAAAGGCGTCAGAATATAAACACAGACGTGCTTGGCAAAGGTAAAAAAGGTTACTCAAAAGCTATAGAAATCATCTTAAAGATAACCGCTTATTTAGTATCTTTAGCAGAAATAATAAGTGTGATAGTAAACGCGTCACTTCTTCCACCGTTTTTCAGATATATGGGTATTTTGCTTTCCATTATTGGAGTATCTTTTTTCATTTGTTCTGTCATAACAATGAAAGACAATTGGCGCGCCGGTGTTCCGCAAAACGATAAAACCGAATTAGTTTCCGACGGGATTTATAAAATCAGCAGAAATCCTGCATTCGTTGGATTTGATTTAGTTTATCTTGGCGTTGCTTTAACGTTTTTTAATCCCATATTGTTTGTCATCTCTGTATTTTCAATAGTTATGTTTCATTTTCAAATTGTTTACGTTGAAGAGCCATATTTGGAAAAAACCTTTGGAGAAGACTACACACAGTATAAAAGAAGAGTTTGCAGATACATTGGAAGAAAAAAGCTTCCCTCTTAACGTTAATCAAACCTTTCCAAGCAGCTTTAAAAATTATTTATAACTATAAAAGCAATTCAGGAGAAAAAACATGGCAAAATCAGAAAGAAGAATAAAAGGTGACTTTTATCAGCTACTTAACAAAATAGAAAGCGGAATTTTAAGCGGTAGCTTATCTGCTACGCTTGAAGAATCAAGTGATTTTCAAAGTGGAGATGCAAGATGTAGCGTCAGAGTTTTTGAAAGATATAGTTATACAGGGTCTAACCGCGTAAGCTTGAGCGTTACCCTTTTTCAAAATAGTGACGATGATATATATTTATCAGCTATTACTTCAGGCGGAAGTCAAGCGTTGTTCTTCAAGCTCAACACATGGGGCGAAGAAGCCTTTTTGGATAAGCTAAACGAATTATTGTAATTAATATCAATACATCTTAAAGCTCATAATTAAGAGGTTCAAAATGGAAATCGGAATTAATTTATTCTGTTGCGATGCAGACAAAAAGCTAAACCTTGATAAAAAAATAAATTTAATGGCAGAAAATGATTTTTATCACACCTTTACCCGTTCGGACGACGTTCAGCTTACCGACGATACAGTAAAGCGTTTACGGGACAAGAATATTATTTTTGATTTTCTTCATCTGCCTTTTAACGGGATAAATGCTCTTTATTCCAACGGAGAAGATGCACTTACAATGCTTAAACGCTTATTTGACGGAATAGAAAAATGTTCAAGGTACGAAATTCCATTGGCTGTCGTTCATCTTTCATCGGGAAAGCATCCCCCTTTCAACGATATCGGATCAGAAAGATATGAAAACTTGATTGAAAAAGCAAGAAGTCTTGGCGTTAAAATAGCTTTTGAAAATTTAAGAACATTGGGGAACATTTCTCTGATGCTTGAAAGATTTGATGATGTTCTTTTTTGTTGGGACACAGGACATGAAAGCTGTTTTACCCCAGGAAGACAATATATGCCTTTATTCAAAAACAGACTTGCCGCATTACATCTTCATGACAACAGAGGGATTTACGACAAAGACGAGCACATGTTACCGTATGACGGGAATATTGATTTTCTTTCCGTAGCCAAGCAATTGGCTGAAATAAACTTCGACGGAACTTTGATGCTTGAAGTTGTAAAGTCAAGGTCTTCACTATATGACAAATTATCCTCGGAAGAATATTATAAACGTGCTTCAGAATCAGCAAAAAAGCTTTTGAATGAAATAGAGGCTTTAAAATCCACTTAAAAACGTTAATTAATTCATATCAATGAAATCGCTAAAATCGTTTAATAACAAGGAGTACCTATGAAAAAAGTATTATCTGTATATACAAAATCACCGTTGATTTTAAGAATATCAATCGGACTTGTTATCGGTGTAACATTGGGAATTTTATTACCCGAAGCAAAATTTGTAAAAATATTTGGAGATATTTTTGTTGGTGCATTGAAAGCAATCGCACCGTTGCTCGTTTTTGTTTTAGTAACTGCATCTCTTGCAAGTGCCGGAAAAGGTCTTGGAAGTCGCTTTAAATCTGTAACTATTTATTATATGTTAAGCACGTTTTTAGCAGCATTAGTTGCAGTTATTGGAAGTTATGTTTTCAAAGTTACTATTCCGCTGAAAGAATCCATTGACCAATCTTCTCCTGCCGGTCTTGGAGAAGTGTTTGAAACGTTACTCAAAAACATGGTTACAAATCCCGTGTCTTCAATTATAGGCGGAAATTACATAGGTATCCTCACATGGTCCATTATCTTCGGTCTTGCATTAAGAAGTTCAAGTGAAAAAACTAAAACCATGCTCAATGATATATCTTTCTACTTCAGGAGGAACCAGTTCACTGATGGACTGTCCTTCTGCGATTCTCTGTCTGATCTGCGTGGCAGATATGTCAGGCTCGGTTTTGCTCATGCTGATGACTTCTGTGCCGAAGGCTGAAGTGATTCGCGCGACCGCTTCCTGATATTCGTCCTGCCGGTATCCCGG